>OMTC01000206.1 GCA_900313845.1 uncultured Prevotellaceae bacterium | reverse complement strand
GTTATTGGTACTATTTTTAGAGCAGGCCTTCCTTTTCACCAAGGATTTCTGAATGTCTTCGATGGAGCGGAAAATGCATTTGTTTCTGCATATCGATATTATAAGGACAAAGAGCAACAAGAGGTCGGCATAAAGATCGAGTATATTGCATCTCCAAATCTTCAGGACAAAACATTGATTATTGCAGATCCAATGTTGGCAACAGGAGGAAGTATGGAACTTGGGTATCAAGCTTTCTGCTCCAAAGGTGTTCCTTCTGAAGTACATCTTTGTTGTGTTATTGCAGCTCAAAAAGGTGTTGACTATGTAAAGGAGTGTTTCAAAGATGCTGATAATTTTACTTTATGGTGTGCTGCTATTGATCCTGATTTGAACGAACATGCTTATATTGTTCCAGGATTAGGTGATGCTGGTGATTTAGCATACGGACCTAAAATCTAAAGATTCATCTGTTACACGAAATAAAAAACCTCGGTAGCTTATCGCTATCGAGGTTTTTTTAATTGTACCGTTTCGATGATTATTCAGCATCCTTCTTTGCTGCTTTCTTAGCAGGTGCTTTCTTTGTTGCAGCCTTTTTAGCAGGAGCTTTCTTCTCAACCTTTTCTTCTGGCTCAAAGCGAGCGAGACGCTTCTGGAGCTTTTCAATTTCCTTATCCTTCTGCTCAATTTCCTCACCCTGATTCTTGATAGTAGTGAGAAGAGAGTTCAATTCCTCATTTTCAATTTCGTCTGGATAGAGAGTGTTAACTCGGTTGATGAAGTCGCCAAGGATATTCATGTAGTTCGTGAAAGCATCGTAAGGACTGTCATATATACCACGGCTCATACCCACGCTTGTTTGTTTTGTAGTCATGAAGCGGAAGTTGTTCGATGCCTGCAAGTAGTCCCAGTCTTGTTTCAAGCGACGGTCCGTACAGATACGAACACGGTCTGCTACACTGTACAACTTGTTGAATGCTTCACGCTGCATGATATTTCCAAGCCAGCAAGAAGTGTCGCGCTCTTCGTCCACCCAACTGATGTTGTAAGGTACCTCCAAAGAACCAACAGACTTGCCCTTTGTGCAAAGTTCTGTAGGAGTGGAGAATGTGATACCTCTGTCTTGAGCACATTTAGGAAGTGCACGGAGGAATTCGAGGATGTTAGAAGAGAGTGGTTGTGCAATACCCAGTGCTGAGAGCTCCATGAAAATGTTAATGATTTGTTCTTCTTCAGGAAGTTGAGCAATCCAATCCATATAAGTGTCTGCAAAGAGAGGATATTCACTCCATTCAGAATTGTTGAAGCGGAGAGAAATATCATCACTCAACTTATAGTCGCGTAGCAAGAGTTTCAGATTTGGATTGAGGGCATTGTTGTAGATGAAGTGAGGAGACTTCCAACCAAGAATGTGCTTAGCACCCTCTGTGAGCATACCCTTGAAGCCCATTGCAGCTACTTGAGCACCGATGTCATCGTTGTAAATGAGTGATGAGTTGCGGAACACTTTTGGAGTCTTACCAAAGATTTCTTTAATCTTGGCATTCATGCGCAAACATTCTTCACGGAAGCTTTCCTCGTTTGCCAGTGCAGCCAAACCGTGGCTATAAGGCTCGCTCAGGAATTCAACACAACCTGTTTGATTCAGTTCCTGCAACAAGTCGATAACCTGTGGTGCGTGAACTTCCAATTGCTCCAAACCTACACCAGAGAGCGATACAGCCAGTTTGAAGAATTTGCCATTCTCCTTTGCCATGTCGATGAGAGTTCTCAAAGCTGGCACATAACTGCGTTCTGCTATGTCGGTGATAGAGCGCTCGTTTTCATAGTCGTCGTAGTAGTAGTGGTCGCGACCGATGTCAAAGAAACGGTATCTTTTGAGATGGATAATCTGATGAATCTCAAAATATAAACATATTGTTTTCATTTTCTTCTTATTTTTGTCGTGGTCTTTTCTTCCGTCATTCCGTTCATGTTCGAAACGTTTCTTTTAGAAGCGGATGAGAAAATAACCGAAAATATATTAATGATAAAATTTCTCTATAGTCTGTTCGTACAGCCTTCTGATACGTAGAGCCACCTTTTCCCAAGTGATTTCATTCACTTCCTTCAAGCCCTCTTCTTGTAGATATTTGAAGAGTGAAGGGTAGGTGCAGATAGCATAGATAGCATCAGCCATTGCGTGAATATCCCAGTAGTCCGTCTTAATGACGTTTGTAAGGATTTCACCACATCCCGACTGCTTCGAAATGATGGAAGGAGTACCGCATTGCATAGCTTCCAGTGGTGCGATACCGAAAGGCTCCGATACTGAAGGCATCACGAACACATCGCTGTCCTTGTAGCATTCATACACTTGTCTGCCACGCATGAATCCAGGGAAGTGGAAACGGTCTGCAATACCTCTTTCTGCCACAAGGTTAATCATGTCCTCCATCTTGTCGCCCGAACCAGCCATACAGAAGCGGATGTTGCGAGTACGCTTGAGCACCAGTGAAGCAGCTTCCACAAAATACTCAGGACCTTTCTGCATGGTGATACGTCCGAGGAATGTCACCACCTTTTCCTTTGAGTGGTCAGGACGAGGAATATCTTGCAAATCCTGCGAAAGAGGATACACGGCATTGTGCATGGCAAATACCTTCGAAGGGTCTTGGTGATATTCATTGATAACGGTGCGGCGTGTGAGTTCAGAAACACACATGATGCAGTCCGCATGGTCCATACCATTCTTCTCAATGCCATACACCGTAGGATTCACATGGCCGCGGGAACGGTCAAAGTCTGTGGCATGTACGTGTATGCAGAGAGGTTTGCCGCTCACCAGCTTCGCATGCACACCAGCAGGGTAGGTAAGCCAGTCGTGAGCATGGATGATGTCGAAATGCTCAGCACGAGCTACCACACCAGCGATGATGGAGAAATTGTTGATTTCATCATTCAGGTTACTTGGATAACCACCTGCAAATTCCATGCATCCCATATCGTTCACGTTCATGTATGAGAAGTCTGCATAGATGTTGTCGCGGTAGCGGTAGTAGTCGCCAGCTGTCATGTAATTAGGGATGCGCGACTCCACATAGTTCCAGTCGTGGTCTCTATATACGATAGGCACTTGGTTCATGCCTATAATCTTCAGGAATCGTTCTTCTTCTCCGCATGGCTTAGGAAGGCAGAAGATAGTTTCCATATCGCTCTGTGCGCTCATACCTTTAGTGATACCGTATGAAGCAACAGCCAGTCCTCCGTAGATTTTAGGTGGGAATTCCCAACCAAACATAAGAACTCTCATATCTTTTTCTACCTCCTAATTAAAGATTAAACATATTGTTCATTAGTCTGCTCACGCGAAGCACCTCAGCCACGTTCATGGCAAACGAAAGTGCGCCACGACCATGGAATGGAGGGTTACCATCAAACAGTTCTGGCAGTGTGCCGATGCAGTGGTATTGCATTTCCTCTTCCAGTCCGACAAAGATTCTGTCCATGAAAGAGAAGGACGACTTACCATAAACCTTCATGCAGGTTTCAAGATAGAATCCTGCCAACCAAGGCCACACTGTTCCTTGATGGTAAGCAGCATCGCGTTGAGCCTGACCACCCTCATAGATTGGATTGTAGCCACCGCTCTTTGGTGAGAGGCTGCGAATACCCTTGCGTGTGAGCAACTCCTTCGTACAGATGTCGAGGATGCCCTTCTTCTCGCGTTTCGTCAGTGGGCTATATTCCAAAGAAGAAGCAATCAGCATGTTTGGACGTACGCTCCAACTGATGTAGTTGCCATCGATGTAGTCGAGCAAATAGCCGTGTTCATTCAGGAATGTATCCTTGAACGACTGACCTGTCTTTTCTGCCAACTGCTCGTATTCACCCGATTCGCGTCCACGTCCTAAAGCATTCAGTATTTCCTCATTGAATTTCAGTGCATTGTACCACAATGCATTGATTTCCACTACATAGCCCGAACGAGGAACCACTGGCATGCCGTTCACGTAGGAATTCATCCATGTCACAGCCTTTTCGCGTCCGTTTGTGTAGAGCAGTCCGTTCTCATGCAGGAAGAGATTAGGGTGTTTGCCCTGCTTGATGAAATCTACAATGCGATCCACCAAGTCGCCGTATTTCTTCACGGCAGCTTCTCTTGACACGAAGATGGCATATTGCTGGATGCACCAAATAGCCCAGAGCAGTACGTCTGGGTTCTCCATCTCATACATCTTGATGTTGCTTGGCTTCTCTTCGATGAAGTCAGTG
>OMTC01000412.1 GCA_900313845.1 uncultured Prevotellaceae bacterium | reverse complement strand
GTAACTCCTATCCTTTCTCAGAAGGAGGGGCAAGGAAGCATGCCCATTCTTTCCATCCTCATCCCCACTTACAATTATAATGTTTGTTCTTTGGTTCACAATTTAATCGCTCTGAGCAAAAAGGAACAGATTGAAGTTGAAATCATCATTGGCGACGACGCTTCCACAAAAGCCGATTGCATTCAGCAGAACGATGCCTTGGAGCAATTGCCAAACGTGAGGGTACTGCACAACGAGCATAATTTGGGACGTGCTGAGAATCGCAACCAATTAGCTCGAGAAAGTCAAGGCGAATGGATTCTTTTTATTGATAGCGATGCACAAGTAACACCTGAATTCTCACTACAACTCTATCTGACAGCAGGAGAACATAGTGAAGTGGTATGCGGCGGACTCTACCATCCTGCCACCAATCCGATGCCCGAGGCAAGTCTTCGCTACAAATATGAACGACGTGCCGACCAGAAACGCTCTGCTGCCTTCCGTAGCAAGACTCCTTACCAGCATCTCACCACTTTCAACATCTTCATGCGACGCAGCACTTTCCTGAAAATTCAGTTCGATAAGGACTGTAAGGAATATGGTTATGAGGATGCCCTTTTTGGTGTCGAACTGAAAAAACGACATGTCAGCATCTCACATATTGACAATCCACTTGTCCACGTCGGTTTGGAACCCAACGACATCTATCTGAAAAAAACAGAAATAGCGCTTCACACATTGGTCAGTCTTCAAGGAAAAATGCAAGGACTGAGCCATGTGGAAAACGCCGCACACCGTCTCCAGCAATTCCACCTTGCCGCCATTTTCAAGGACAGCTTCCGTCTCTTCTCCCCCCTTCTCCGCAAGAACCTCCTCGGCAATAATCCCTCTTTGTTTATCTTCTCCTTTTATAAATTAGGTTATTACCTTAACATCGAACCCACAGCGTTAGGGGGAGGACCCATTACGATTGTTGTCCCTTTCCATAATCGTGCCTCCTTCCTTCCTCTCACCTTGCAAAGCATTGCCGACACAAACAATCGTCCTCCATTGCATCTGATATTGGTTGACAATCAATCAACCGACAATTCCGTGGAAATCTGTGAAAGATTTGCAGAATTGAATCGTGCAGATGATTTCAAAATCACCATCACTTCAGAATCCACTCCAGGAGCATACGCGGCTCGCAACAAAGGTCTTGCACTTTGCACAACACCTTATATCTATTTCTTTGATTCCGACGATGAATTTGATTCCGATTTCTTCACATATCTCAATTCCGAACTGAAAAAAGCAGAAAACGCACAACTCGATTTGCTTGCCATCACCACCCAGCAGAATGTAGGTGGTAAAACGATGCTGCGCCAATATCGAGAAACATCGGACGTGAAGGCACAAATCCTCATTTCCCATCTGAATACGGTATCCATGATTTTCCGTACAGATTTTCTACGAGAAATCGGTGGATGGGCAGCACTTCGTGTGTGGGACGATTGGGAACTCGGACTGCGTGCCCTACTCCATCACCCTCGCATGCAATGGTTTACAAAGCGTCCTTTTCATCAGATTCACGTGCATCCCGACAGCATCACAGGAGCTGATGCATCTTCTCGATTCGAGCGTCAGCTTCATGTGCTCCGGCATGTGCATCAAGAACTATCTGCTCCTGCCGACCTTCAAGCACTCTACTATCGCCACTGCATCCTGGCAGGTCAACTGCTACAAGAAAAAAACAAATCTGCTGCCCAACAATGTGAACAGCAGATTAACCAACTATTTCCACAAGAGAAAAACCTCTTTGGCAGATTTATCAAGCAATATGTTTCCCGTGGATTCCGAGGAGCTTGGAAACTCGCTTATTATGCTATAAAATGAAGAACCTTTAGCTCACCCGTAGGACAACTTGCTAAAAGCAAGTGCGTAGCCAATGTATATTAGTTTTTGTATTCTTCATTCTTCATTTTTCATTCTTCATTTACATTTTCCTCTTCAACTGTGCCTAAATCGTAAGAAATAACATTATTCTCAGCCTTAGAAATATCCACAAAAGTTTGCTCCGTTTTCTTCCAGAACCAATAGAGCAAACCCGCACAAATCGCAATACATGCCACCATGAGTACATGCCACCATGAGAATCGTTGCCATATTGTGTCCCAGCATCGAATCAAATGTCATGTCGTTCGCCTTGTCTCCATAGATGTTCATCAGCAACACCGAAAAAGAATTGTTCAATATGTGGCAGAGAGTAGTGAGAACAAGACTACCCGTGCGATAATAAACCACGCCAAAAATCACACCGACCAATGCAGCAAAAGGAATTTGAGCAGGATTGCCATGAGCCAAGCCGAAAATGATGGAAGAAACGAAGATGGCAATCCAAGGATTCAAACCTTTCTTCAGTAATGGACGCATAATACCACCACGGAACACAATTTCCTCACATATAGGTCCAAACAGACCGATGGCAAGCATTCCGAACACATTCTTCGACATGCCCATAAACAATTCCTCCATCAGGTTCTCCAAATTCAGGCGCTCGCTCAAAATATCGAAGCTAAACAATCCCACAAGCAAGGCAATGAAACCAACCACAGCTACCTCGTATTTACAACCTACGGACTTAAACGAATGGCGAAGGTCGTAATGAGGAATGACCAGCAGTACGATAGCTGTGATAATGGACGACACAAGAAGTGTGATTGACATCCACAACGATTGATCCGTATTAGGATTGAGACCGATTGCAACTCCCATTGGCAAAGAGGCTATCACTTGAATCACCAAATAAAGGAGAAAGGCTATAAATGGCCATATAAATGCTCTTACGTATTTCATTTTATCTACTATTAAAAATCTGTTTCGACAACTCTTTTGTGAAACACTCTATGATTTAGGAGGGCAAAGTTACAATATTAAATGAATAATCACCAACAAAACCGCACAAATTATTCTGAAAACTTCTGCAACACCACAAGATTTTCCATTTTATTCCCTCATGCACTGCTAACTATCCCTCAAAGTACTCCATCACATGGGGTTGAAATAATCTGAAACAGGGCAATCTTGATAGGAAAATAAGATTTCACATTTTTTTACACTTTCCTTATTAAACCATCTTTTTACTTATGCGTCTTAAAGACAGAGCGGTGAGAAAAGAAAAGAGAAAAGAAGAAAGAGGAAGGTGATTATTTTTCGAGCAGCGAGAGCAATGAAACTGGTTTCAGATGCAGAGTTGCGACGAAATAACACAAAGCCAACTCCATTCACTCAGCATCTCAACTCTTCACTTTTATCTCTTCACTCTCTAAAACCTAAACCAAAACTGAACAAAATTTTTAACTTAAACTGAAAGGATAGAATTATGAAAAAAATGATGACAATGGCATGTGCCGCTTTGATAGCAATTTCTGCAAATGCACAGTGCAACGAGACAAAGAACGAAGTGAAAACAATTCCGTTTACGCAGACAAAGATTGATGTTCCAGCACGCGTGAATTTCGTAGTGGGCGACAGATTCGGCTTCAGCGTGGAAGCAGGCGACGAGGTACTATCCAACCTCATTGAGTGCAGCGTGAAAGATGGTGTGTTGACTTTCACCTACGGTAAGGACCTGGAAGATGCAGATGTCTATTTCGACACCAAGAAGCATACCATCTATTACGCAGCCAACGCAAGCGAGTTCGATACGGATGCGACAGCATTCCAGAAGTAACAACCTCAAGTGGGTATGAGGTAATGTAAGAGAAAAGGCTCCCACCCGTCCTCCCCGAGGGGAGGAGAAAGTGAAAAGTGGAAAGTGAAAAGTGAAAAATGCCTTCCGGATGGCATCACTTCTCACTTTTCACTTTTCATTTTTTCACTTTTCACTCTTCACTCTTCACTTTCATCTCTCCCCCTCGGGGGAGCTGGTGGGGGCCTCATTTACATCTTCACCAATATCCTAAACACCTTGCCTGGATTGGCATCCCATTGTTGCATGGCGGATTCCGCTTCCTCAGGGGGAACTACCGCAGATATGAGACGGTCAACAGGACAAGTGCCTCGTTCCAAATAATGGATGACAGCACGGAAATCCTGTGGCATGGCATTGCGGGAACCACGAATGTCGAGTTCCTTCTGAACGAAATATTTGGTTTGGAACGACACCTCAGACTTCGCATAACCGATACATACGACACGCCCCGTGAAACTCACTTCATCAACTGCCATCTGATAGGTTTGCACACTACCCACGGCTTCAATCACCACGTCGGGACCAAAGCCACTGGTGATTTCAAGCAAACGCTGATGCACATCCTCAGTGAGCGTGTTGATGGTATAAGAAGCACCCATCTGTTTGGCAATCGCCAATTTCTCGTCGTCGATGTCAGCAGCCACCACGGTGGCACCACGGAGAGAAGAACGAACGATAGCACCCATGCCTACCATTCCGCAACCAATAACGAGAACGACATCTATGTCAGTGACTTGGGCACGACTCACTGCATGGAAACCCACAGACATTGGTTCGATGAGTGCACAAGTGCGAGTGGAAAGTAAACCTGCTGGAATCACCTTCTCCCAAGGCATAGCGATATATTCCTTCATGGCTCCATCGCGCTGCACACCGAGAGTTTGATTATCCTTACAAGCATTCACTCGCCCATTACGGCACGACGCACACTTGCCACAATTCGTGTATGGATTCAAGGTTACAACCATACCAGGCTTCAGTCCTACGGGCACATCCTTACCCACAGTTTCAATCACACCACCTACTTCATGCCCAGGAATAACGGGCATCTTTGCCATTGTGTTACGTCCACGATACGTATTGAGGTCGCTTCCGCAGAAGCCCACATATTCCAAACGTATCAATATCTCACCATCGCCACATTGTGGCTTTTCGACTTCAATCAATTCCATCTTTTGAAGTCCAGAAATCTGTATTGCTTTCATCAAAGATTATTTTTATCAGGGATTTTTAGGATTTAAAAAGGATTCTAAAAAGTGAAAAGTGAAAAGTGAAAAATTAAGAATGAAGAATGTATTTTACTTCCATCCGGATGGCATTTATCACTTTTCACTCTTCACTTTTCACTTTCCTCCCTCGGAGGACTATTCCGACATATTTTTAATATAAGGTAAATCAGGAAGGTTTTGGAAACCATAGAAACGCTGAGCG
>OMTC01000205.1 GCA_900313845.1 uncultured Prevotellaceae bacterium | reverse complement strand
AAACGTTTTCCTTCATGATGCACTTCTCCCGTTTGTGCATCAATCTTCACGTCATCTACGGCATAGATGGGACGCTTTTCCGAACGGGGAATGCTGCAAATAACTACGGTTCGTCCTTCCACCTGAATCGTCTCAAATTCGATGTTGGGTACGGGAATGCAATAACGTTCAGCGGCTGCATGCATCATGAAGATTTCCTCCTCACTCGTCACTCCATGCACCTTGCCATCGTCGCGCACACCAATCAGCAAGCGTCCACCATTGGTGTTGGCAAACGCAGAAACCGACTTCGCCAACTTCGCAGCATCCATCACCTTGTACTTGAAATCCTGCTGCTCGTGCTCGCCTTGCTCAATCAGTTTCAACAGCCGTTCCTTGTCCCCTTTTACTTTCATCTTAGTGCGCTGTATTTCTTCCGACCCTTCACATAATACTGCCACAACAGGAAGAAATTCCTTCTTTCTTCCACCCTGCCTGTCGTTGCCCTTGCTGCTAAGTTCTTTTTTCTATCTGCCTCAAATTCAGGCAACAGACGTTTGAATTCCTTTCGAGCACGCATCATGGCACGAGCATTGGCAAAGTCCAGTTTCAACACAGATTGCAGCATCGCCACACGGTCGAGCCACCAACGTACACGCATGACACTTTTCAAGTCGCCTTCAGCCACACTCTCACTAATGCATACAATCTGCTTGCCTCGTGTGCAGAGTCGCCAACACAGGTCGATTTCCTCTTGATGGGCAAAGAACCGCTCATCCAATCCACCTGCATCCCAATAGTCCTTGGCACGAACCATCAGTGCAGCTCCCGTTCCCCAAAGCAAAGGAACCGTTTCGTCGTATTGTCCCTCATCCTTCTCCACAGTACTCATGACTCTACCCCGACAGAAAGGATAGCCATACTTATCGATGAAACCACCTGCCGCACCTGCATACTCAAACATCTCAGGTTGGCGCAGATAGCGTAACTTGGGCTGACATGCAGCAATGCGCATCCATATAGCGAAGCATAGGTTGTACCCATCCCTCTTGACGGATTTCCACATCGGAATTGAGCAAAAGATAATATTCTGATTCAATCTCTTTCAACGCACGGTTGTATCCTCCCGCAAAACCATAGTTCTCATCGAGCACAATGGTTGGCGTATCGGGAAATTCCCTGCTCAGCATCGTCAAGGAATCATCAGTAGAAGCGTTGTCGGCTACAATCACCTCCACACCCTCTGCCTGCGAGCAACGAATCACCGAAGGCAGATACTTGCGCATCATCTCGGCTCCGTTCCAATTCAATATCACAATTGCCAACTTCATCATAGCAGTTCTCCTTTCAGCGCATCGCCTTTCGCATTCCATCCACCGAGCCGAACACTCACAATCTGATTGTTCAGTTCCTCTCTGTTAGGTAATTCCACACGTATATAATTATCTGTAAATCCATGCATTTGTCGTCCTTTCGGCGCATGTTCAAGCAGGACGGGACGCACCGTTCCCATGAATTTCTCATAGAAAGCCTTTGTTTTTTGTTCCGACATAGCAAGCAACACCTGACTGCGCTCATGTTTCACTTCAGGCTTCACTGCGTATGGTATTTCCAAAGCCTTAGTGCCAGGACGCTCCGAATAACTGAACACGTGTAACTGGCTCACATCGAGACTCTCAATGAATTCTCTTGCTTCCTCGAAAAGTTCTGGTCGCTCACCTCGCGTTCCTACAATCACATCAACGCCGATAAACGCATCGGGCATCAATTCCTTCACTTTGTTGATTTTGTAGCGAAACAAAGCAGTATCATATCTGCGATGCATCAACTTCAGCACTTCGTCGCTTCCACTTTGCAGTGGAATATGGAAATGAGGCATAAAGGCACGACTTTGCGCCACATATTCAATGATTTCATCCGTCAACAGATTGGGCTCAATACTCGAAATGCGGTATCGCTCGATGCCTTCCACTGCATCGAGTGCCTTCACCAAATCAAAGAAGGTCTCTCCTGTGCTGTGTCCGAAGTCACCGATATTCACACCTGTAATCACAATTTCCTTGCCACCTTCAGCTGCCACTTGTTGTGCCTGCTCCACCATCGAAGCGATACTTCCGTTTCGACTTCTTCCACGTGCAATAGGAATTGTGCAATAGGTGCAATAGTAGTTGCATCCATCCTGCACCTTCAAAAAATATCTCGTCCTATTGCCATGTGAGCAAGACGGTGCAAAACTCCTTATATCTTTGGTGGGAACTGCTATCGCAATACCTTTCTTATTCGCATCGCTCTTCAATCTGGGCTCTTCGTTTGACAACTCTTTCATTATCAATTCCACAATCTGTCCCTTCTGTTCCGAACCCACCACAAGGTCCACACCTTCGATGTCGGCAATCACTTGCGGCTTCAACTGCGCATAGCATCCCGTCACCACAACGAAGGCTCCTGGGTGCTGCTTCACCATCTTGTGAATGGTCTGCCGGCACTTGCTATCAGCCACTTCAGTCACGGAACAAGTATTCACCACGCAGATATCAGCCACCTCACCTTTCTCGGCTGTGGTCACACCATGCTCCTTCAACTGCAAACCAATCGTACTGGTTTCAGCAAAATTCAGCTTGCATCCTAATGTGAAATATGCCGCCTTTTTACCTTGTAAAATACTCGAGTCTATCATAATGCGGTGCAAAGATAGGAATTTTAAATGAAGTAATCGCCATGTGAGAAGTACAAAAGTAGTCGTAAAAGGCTGAACATCCCGTCATTGGGGATTTACCAAATATTTATAGGGGACAAACTCAAGTCAATCCCCTATATCGTTCGAGTCGTGAGCCTATAACGTTCGAGTCGTGACGGTGTAGCGTTTGAGTCGTGACGGTGTAGCGTTTGAGTCGTGAGGGTGTAGCGTTTGAGTTATGACGCTGTCTTTTTTTGCAGTTTCCAAAATCTATTTTTTTCGGGAATTAGCAGCACTGATTTTCAAAGGTTTACCTGAACCGTCCATTTTTGTTCTTCACACTTGCTCATTTTTCATTTAAAATCATTAACTTCGCAGCATGAAACGATTATTCATCTATACACTCGCATTTTTCACTTTTCTCTTTTCGTTTTTTACTCCTTCTTGGGCTCAAAGGAAGAAAATCAATCGTTTCGTGCCAGTTGGTGATTACAGTGGCATCACGCACATCAAGGACAATCTCTATGCAGTGGTGGATGACAAATCGGAGAAGGATGGCTTTTATCTTTGGAATATCTTCATCGATAGCAAGAAAGGAAAGCCTCTCAACATAGAGAATCTCGGATTTATTGCTACACCGAATCCGAATCGCGATGCAGAGGGAATTGCATATCTGCCTCATCGAAACACGCTCCTCATTGCGGGAGAGAAGGACAATCGCATCATTGAATACACACTCGAAGGACAACCCACAGGACGACAATCCATCCCGCTCCTTTCAAAACGAGGCAATTTGGGCATCGAAGGGCTTTGCTACGACTCCCTCACCCACACGGTCTATGCCATAGAGGAAAACAATAGTGCAGACTCCTGCCATCTCTTCCTTCTTGACGACAATCTCCAACTGATTGATACAAAAATTTATCCGCTCGACCCTCCATCTGCAAAACCTAAAAAGAAAGGTTCGCACATCTATGGAGCCAGCGAAATTTTAGCATACGGTGGGAATCTATGTGTGTTGGAGCGCGAAGTACGCATCCCGAAAAACAAAATCGGTGCTTGGACTCGCACCAAAATCTACACAAACATCCCCGTTGAGGGTAAAAAAGCAACCCCACTCTTCGATAAGAAAACTCGACTAAATCTCACCTCCCGTCGCTTTGCCAACTTTGAAGGCATGTGCTTCGGTCCCACTCTTTCCGATGGCACCCCTACCCTCATCCTCATCTCCGACTCTCAGCACAGACATAAAGGTGTGCTACGCGACTGGATACAAATTGCCCCCTCCAGCTCCCCCGAGGGGGAGGGAAAATGGAAATGAAGAATGAAAAGTGAAAAATGAAAAATTTAAGTAATATGAAACGATTTCTAACTATCTGTTTGATTTCTTCGCTTTGCCTCAATGCAATGGCACAGCAAAGAACGCTTCAAGTAACTGTAAGCAATCCCACTTCTGTGGCAAAAACTGATGCACCCGTTGTGATTCGCTTCTCAGAAGTGAAGAAACTCAAGTTTGCAGTAGCATCAGCGAGTGTCAAATCGAATGGGACTGAGATTCCTTGCCAACTCGATGACCTCAATGCAGACCGTAAGAATGACGAATTGGCTTTTGTCGTCAATCTCGCAGCGAATGAAACAAAAACTTTCGATGTAACTCTCAGTGCAGATGCCAAAGTCTCAGGGAAGCTGGAGGGCTCTGCCAAAGCACGCACTTATGCCGACATGCAACTGAACGACAAGAAGGGCAAATATCCTTTCATCACTCGTTTGGAAGCACCTGGGAAAGTGAATGTGTATAGCGATTTGTACCATCATGGTGCAGCTTTCGAGAGCGAGCTCACGGCTTATCGCATTTATTTCGACCACCGTCAGAATATAGACATCTACGGAAAGGTGAAGCGTCAACTCGAATTGCCCGACACGCATTTCTATACCACTGCTGAACAGCAAGCACAAGGTTACGGCAACGATGTGCTATGGGCTGGTCAGAGCGTAGGTTGCGGAAGTCTGAAGTTGTGGGACGGCTCTGCTCCTCAAAACTGGACTGAAGTGGAGACTCGTGGACAACGCATCATCAGTGCAGGACCTGTGCGTACACTCGTGGAAGTGAGCGACTTAGGTGTGAATGGTTACGACGTGCGCACACTCTACACCTTGTGGGCTGGGCATCGCGAAGTGGAAGTTTGTGCATCTCTCAGCAAACCACTCGAAAGTACCATGTTCTGCACAGGTGTTCAGAAATATGGTCCGCAACCCGAAAGCATCATTCGCGAAAGCGAGGGCATTGCAGCTTCTTGGGGAAAGGACTATCCTGAGCAGTCGAGCGACAAGGCAAAGGAGCAGTTTCCACCTGAAGCCGTAGGACTTGCCGTTTATGTGCCTGCCGACTATCGCATTGGTTCTGCTGAAAGCGATATCAATTGTCTTTTCACACTCGGCAAGAAAGGTCAGACATCCTTCCGTTACTACGTCAGTTTCTGTGCCGACAAGGAAGCCAACGGTTATCACTCCGCATCCGCTTGGTTCGCTTCCCTCGATGCATGGAAAGCGGCACTCGATGCACCAGTGACAATTAAG
>OMTC01000093.1 GCA_900313845.1 uncultured Prevotellaceae bacterium | reverse complement strand
TTTCCTGATGGTCTTCTTTGCTTATCCCTTGCTGATGGATGTGAGAGGACATAGGGAACGTGGGAAAGTGAGTGATAAAGCACGATTGTTGCCACAGCATTTCAGATTGATGGCACTGATTGCCTTTGCCTATTGTGTATGCAAGGTGCTGATTACTATGAAGTTGTCGTTTTCCTTCCCTTACTTTGAGAAGTTGACGGGTGTGGTGAGTGTGGCTACTGGATTGATGCTCATGCTGATGTTTACGCTGTCGTTAGTGATGAATAGGGATTTCTTGACGATACATGTGGTGAAGGAGCGTAGGAACCAAAATTTGCTGTTGAATGCGAGGAAGTGGGTGGCTGTTGGTGTGAGTGTGCTAGGCGTTGTGATTTGTTGGCTTGGGATGCGAAGCATGGACAATGGTTTTAGCAGCGAATTGCTGAAGGCTTATCTGCCAAGCGATTTGTTCAGTTGGAATGTGCTCAAATGGACTGAGTTGTCGGGTATGAACGACTTGCATCGCAGTGTGGTTTATTCGTTGCTTTTCATGAATGTGCTTGCCATTGTGGTGCTGATACTGACATGTTTCACAGATTTCGTGAATATTTGTTCTGAACGTATCGAAGGTTGGCATGATGCATTAGTGAGGAAGGTGGACAGTTGGAAGTGGATGAAGATGGGATTGAAGGAGGTGGAAAGACTGGGAGGTTCGCGCTCGCGAAGGGAAACATTAGGAGCTAAACTTTTCTTCTTGTTGTTGCTGAGATATATCCTTTGTTATGTGATGATTCCTGCCTTGGTTGTCTTGCTGATGGCATGGCTGATTCCAGGCAACTTTGCTACGGCTTTGATTAGCTTGGGTTTGGTGATAGGACTGAGTTGGGCACTCTCGCATGTGTCGTGGGAAGAAGGCTTCGGTTTGGCTTTCACGGAGATGTTGTCGGCATTGGTGATCATCATGTTGTGTGCTTTGGTGGCAGATATGGGCTACTATACGAATGTGTTCGGTTTGCTGGTGGGTGTGATTCTGTTCTATTTCTTGACGCAAAAGGAGGATTTCACCCCTCAGAACAAAAAGCGAAGAGAACGCGAAAGGGTGGTGGTGCGTGTCATCATGGTGGGAGCAGTGCTCTTTATGCTATTGTTCCCAAAGTTGCTGAATGTGGTGTTCGACGTGGAGAATGTCACCTACAACCGTGGGAATCGTCGTTTCATGATGTATTCCCAATTTGAGAAATACCGAAATTCAGGCTATCGCTATGCAGTGAGTGACACGGAATTCATGACGGTGATGGGACATTATATGTATCAAACGAATGGACGCGATCCATTGTCGAATGAGCATCACTATCTGCATCCGTCTATTTCTTCGGGGCAGTCGCCTGTAGTGCTCAATGATGTATCGATACAGGCAGCCTTCTTTGGAACCTATGGATGGTTGGCGTATGTGGTGTTCTTCGGTTTGCTGGTGGTGATAGCGTGGGTGGTGCTGAGTTATAGCATTGACTACAACTACGAGAAATGCTTACACCGGCAGATGCGATGGCGGGTGCTGGCGGTGCTGATGTGGGTGGGCACATCGGTCTATCTCTATCTGTCGTACATTGGTATGGTGCCGTTTACGGGACGATTGAATCCTGGTTTCGGCGTGGATTCGGTGGGCGAGATGTTAGAAAGCGCCATCCTGCTGGCATTCATGACAGCAACGGCGTTGAGAAATGAAAAATGATGAACGGCTTCGGCAAAACCGAAGCTTACTGAGAAAGACGAATGAGAAAAGAAGATTGATGACAGGCTTCGGCAAAACCGAAGCTTACGGAAAAAAGAATAAGAAATGAAGAATGAAGAATTAAAAAAGAGGATATTGAATTTCATATTGAGATTCGTGGCACTGAAGGCATATTGGGTATTTCCACTTGTCTATCTGTTGTTTTCGATGCTGAGCTTCGTCATCGATAGGCAGGGAGGAAGTTTCTCTATCTATGCACTGATTCTGTGGACCATTTTGGGAACGCTGGTGTATGCGGTGAGCAATTCTTGGATGTCGCACGAATTGGATATGGAGGAACTGGATTTCGTGGGATTGGATGAAGTGGATGACCCCGACAATATGAAACGACATTTGCAGGATTTCTTTGTGGGTATGTCGTATTGGGAACGCTTGTTCTGGGTGTTGATTGTGGTGTGCTTGGTGGCTTTGGTGTATATGACGGCTGGCGGCATGAACCTGTTGTTGGAACAGACACATGGATGGTCGCTGGCAATTGCCATTGTGGTGGCGCTGGTACTGTTGTTCTTGCTGATGATGATTGCTCGTCGCAGGGTGGTTATCGGTTTGGTGCTTGCCTATATCGGACTGAGCATTCCATGCACATACGTGTTTGTTCAGCAATACCTGTATATTCAAAAGATATCTGTGGATTCCGATAACTTGGCAGGAGAATTCCTTGCCATGAAAGATGCACAGTTGGAGCAACTTCGTACGGTGGTGACAGACCGCATCTTAAGAAGTTCTGCTGATAGGGAGCACTTCCAATCCATCAAAGATAGCATTGATTCCTATTATGGCGAGGTGGTGGAACTGCGCGATGAATTGAATAAGGTGGGAGGCATTGGAAAGGTCGGTTTTGACGAGATGGGCGGTTTTATCCTTCGTTGTCAGGCTTTGCAAAACAGTATGGTGCGCTTGTCGAATAGCTACTATGTGATATTTCTGAACAAAGAGATTTATCCGAGAGTGATGAAGAATTTCAATGCAGCCGATGCTTCGAGTAATGCTTTCTTTGGTTGGGCAAACGACCTAAAGTTGCGCAGAGAGAAAGGGTTGGACTATCTGATGGAGGTGCTGAAAGACCAGCGTTTGGATGTGGATGAAATGACGAAGCATACGGTGTATGTGAGTATGCTAGTGGCGGGAGTGGTTGTGTTCTTGCCATTGGTGATTAGTGTGCTCATCGGACGATGCCGTAAAAGAGACTAAGGATGCAGGAACTGAAGGTTAACATATTAGGTGTAACACCGGGGGAAGAGGGCAGCGCATACGAAAAAGCGGTGGATGTCTTCCGACAGATGGCGCAGACCCGCTACTGGAATGGGAAGCATGTGGGTCCTACGCTGATGATGACTGATGATGTTCTGGTCGTGAAGGGAGGACGACGGCGTTTGCAGCCTCATTGCATACGCTTTGTGCAGCGGAATGTGGAGGTGGCTACTACTCGAAGCTATGTTGAACTGATGAAGTGGCAAGAGGGCTTCGACTTGTTGATATTGGTGTGCAATGCACGAAAACTCCTGACGGATGAAATGACGCTGCATCGCTTGCGTGTGCTACGTAATGGCATGAGCGTTGAAGATAGATTGATGGATGCCTATGTGTTGCTGACAGGTGTGGATGAGGTGATGGATGTGGTGCCTCGGAAGAACTATTTCTATTCCATGCTCGACGTGATGAGAGCATTGGGTGACGAAAGGGGTGAGTCCGAAGAGGTGTTGAGCAAGTTGAAGCCAACCTATACGGAGCGATGGAATCAGCTGTTGGGTAGCATGACGGCTCAGGAGACGAAAGGCTACAGATTGAAGTCGAGTACCAAGCGATTCTTCATCCCGACCAATATGTTTTGCCAGGTTGATGCATTGGAGTTTTCGGGCTATCAAGAACTGATGACCACGATGCTCGACCGACTGGTGGCAAGCGAGAGAAGTTTTTTTGGAGTTGTAGGAACTAAAAGACAATATAATATGTTTGATAATTTAAAGAAAATCTTTTGCAGTGACAAGGAAGTAAAGTTGGCTGTGATTGGTCCTACTTCGAGTGGTAAGACCTATTTCCTGACCGACTTTGTGACGGCACTCAAACGATTGGGGTATGAGGAAGTGAATCACTTCGATTCCGACATTTTCCATTACCCGATTTCCAGTTTCATTGCCGATGTGCAAAATGCAAAGAGTGGGGTGGAGAAGACCCCGATTTTCATTTGCAGAAACACCAATCAGTATTCTTCGCTGTACGTGAACAGGGACAACAGGAAACACAAGGTGATGATAGACTTTGTGGATGTGCCAGGCGAAGTGGTGACGAAACAATCGCTCATGCTTTTCTTGGGTATCATGACGGCTATGTTAGGCAACAAATCGAAGTGTTTCCTACAGAAGTCGTGGCAACAGGAAGGCGACAAGAGTGTGCGAAAGACGGTGGAATTTACGGGACAGAAAACCCGAGAGGAAGCACCAAAGCCAAAACCATCGCCAACGCCAGAATTGGCACTGAATCCTCAAGATGGTATCGATTTGGACGACATGCTTGAGAATGAGGGCGGTCAACAAAACACAAAGGTGGAAGACAATCTGCATATCAACAAGGTGAGTAGTTTCGTTTCCACCCAAGAGATTCTGAAAGAGCTCGAAGATAGTGCGTGGGAGGTGAAGAAGAGCACTACCATCAGTGCGAAGGAACTGTTTGAGCACTTCACAGAGTTTGAAACCGACACAGCTATCCAAGCCATCATCGATGCTTGGGCATTCTTGGGCATCAATAACCATATCAGCAGTGTGCAAGGTAGCAAACTTTTCAGCGACGTGAACCAAGGTGGGGACTACAAGACGCAGTTCGACCGTGTGTTCAAGAGCCATTTCTATTTCCACTACTACACCTATTTTGCCACCGACGTGGTGATTTGTGATAAGTTCGTGCAGCCAAGGAACGTGGTGAAAGCAGTCGGCAAGATGAATGCTCCCGACACGCAGTTGGAGATGATGCGTGCATTGGAAACCATGTCGAGCTATGTCGATAGTCATACGAGCAACAAGCGATGGTACTATGCCTTCAAGGGTGTGGATAGCATCATGCAGCAGGATGACTTCAAACTGCTTTTCAAGAATTCGGGTCGAGACCTCAACTTGGTGTATTCCTATTTCCTTTTGCTCTTCAAGAAGCATTTCTTTGAGAGTCAAGGAGAGGTGGGTCCACATGCCGTGAGGAAATATATCAACAATAAGGAGGAACTGAGCGAATACCTCTCAAGCAAGGATTTGGAGGAACAGGTGAAGGACATGCTGTTCGATGATTTGATGAATTTGGAGAATTGCTGGCAGAAATATTTCATCGATGCAGAACACTACAGCGTGAGTGGTGATCTGCCGCTCCAACTCTATGTGCAGAATCAAGTGAAGAAATTCATGGATATCAAGAATGTGCTGCCGCTGGAGAGTGATGAGGACGTGAGTATGATGCTCGACCGACTCCTTGCTCATGTTTATTTCACAGCCACTCCTATTGATGATGAATTCAATATCGATCAGCAGGACGAACAGCAGCCTACGCTCTTCAAGGGACAAGCAAAGAATCCTGAGTACAGAGTGTGTTTTGGTACTCTCCAGTTGGCTTCGGATATTCTCGAAAAGATGAATCTCCCTGTGAAGGAAGAGTATGATGCTTTAGGCACTTTGCTCAACTTTGTAGAGACCAATAAATAAACATCCATAATCAGAAATACAATGAAACTCAATATCAATTATCAGGTGTTTGGCTCTCTCACGACGACAGTGGGCGATGGCGTTTTGGCATATAGTCAGGGGCTGTCGAGTCAGGTGGAATCCCTTGGCAACACCTTTGCTCATTTCCTTTCCGCTGAGAAATCGATGCTTTGGACGCAATATGGTAATGTGGAAGGGCTCCGCACTTTCTTCCACGGCCAGGGCAGTTTCACAAAGTTTCCAGAGCAGGGGCGTGAGTACAATATGCGAGTGGTGTATGAGTTGAGTGATGCCGAATTCTCCAAAATCAAATACCGTTTTTTGCCTGTCCTTCCGGCACTCGATAAACTCCATCCTTATCGCGAAACAGCGTGGGGAAAGAGTGCAGAGACGGAAGTGGCTGATGGTGAATCTCCTTTGCAGAATGCAGATGTTCAGTTGCTCTATCGGTATTTGGTTCATGCCATTGTCCACAACAAGCGTTTGTTCATTCATTTGGGCAACGATGAGAACTACTATGGGGATGAACTACGGAAATCGAAGAAGTTGAAGGTGTTGCTGTCGGCTATCGACCTCTTGCCATATCAGATGCGCAAATTCCTGTCGTTCATCTTCTCCGCCAGTTCGAGCAATTTGCCTTCTACGCCACAGTTCAGGGATTTTCTTGTGGTGCTCCACAACGACTCGGTCAATGAATGGAATGTGGAAGCGGGCAATAGCATCTTGATGGATTGGCAGGGCGAGCAGCTGAAAACCATTACACAGGTGGAGGAGCATTTCGATGCCGATGAAAGACGTTTGCAGGAGGTAAGTCCTTTGCTCGATGCTTTCTTGGGAAAGACCCATGCCAGGAGCATTGGCGATGTGTGCAAGCATTTCAGTTTGATTCCTCGCCATGTGGATCGCATCTTGGCATCTGAGGGTGCACTCTCGCAGTCGGATGCAGTGGTCATGTCTGCCACGTATCGAGGTGGGGCTGCGGCATATCGAAACAAGGAAGTGGGTGCTTTCATCATCCGTGAAACACTCCGTGGCACTGTGATTCCTGCTGTGCAGATGAAGGATGTGTTGTCGGTCTATCCTGGCTTGAAATCGGAACTCAAAGCTACGGACTGGAAATCGCTCGACATGATAGCGAACGTGGTGAAGAATGGTGGTGTGAAGAATGCCCAGGAATTGCTCACATTGGACAGCAAGCATTGGGACATCCAAACCCTCAGTTCCGATATTTTTCATAAGTTCAAAGGTGTGATGAGTGGGGAGGACAAACAGATGCTTCGTGAAAAGGTGCTTCCACTCTATTTCAGTAGGAAGGATTTACGCTGTGTATTTGAGAACGGGTTGACGACGATAGAACAACGCAGTTTGCTCGATTATCTTCAGAAGAACAATATGAAACAGTTCTGCGAGTTGATGGACGAGTTCAGACATTCGGAAGGGATGACAGTGTGGCAAGAGTCTGTCTATCGCATGAACTATATTATCCATCAGGTATGTGAGGGCATGAGTCTTTCGAAGATTCCGAGCGAGATGTTTGGCAAGAATATGGAGTTGCTGAACCTC
>OMTC01000257.1 GCA_900313845.1 uncultured Prevotellaceae bacterium | reverse complement strand
AAACATTTTCCCCAAAAAACAAGCAAGGTTACAAAATCAAAAGAAAATGTTACAAAAGAAAAAGTGTGAGTAAAAAAGAAAGATAATGAAAGATTATTTATATCTTTGCACAAATTCATCATCTTAAAAACATACAACACCATGAAAATGATTACATTCAAAGCAATGAGTATGGCAATGCTCTTGCTTCTTTTCTCTTTTTCTCAACTCTCTGCCTTTGCTGACAATCCACCCATCACGCCTTATTGGGCTTTCGGGCACATTGTATGGGAAGATAGCATCAATACCTCCGCTGGTGCTCGCCAGTTGGTGAATGGCTATTTGGAACATGACATCCCTGTGGACGGCATCATCATCGACAGCCCTTGGAGCACCTCCTACAACGACTTCAACTGGGACCTTCAACGCTATCCCGACCACAAGAAGATGATCAACGAATTCAAGAAGAAAAACGTGAAAGTCATTCTTTGGGCAACAGCATGTATCGACAGCACATCAAAGGACGTGCCCGTCGGCTTCAACAAACTTTTCAACAAGGCGAGGAAAAAGGGTTACACAGTGAAGAATGGTGGAAAGGCGTAGGACAGCATGTGGATTTCACCAACCCCAAAGCAAAGAAATGGTGGACGAGACAAATGAACAAGGTGTTTGTGGATGGTGTGTTTGGATGGAAAGCGGATGAAGGCGCACGCTATTTCGGCGATATTGTTAATACGTCCATTGGAGGGATGACCAATGAGCAGTTCCGCAAATACTACTACGATGCCATGTACGACCAAGCTCAAGCTCGAAGCAAAGAGAGCATCGTATTGGGACGTCCGTTCTCGCATCAAGGCAATGGCACCCATGCATCCATTGAGAAGCTCAACATGGGATGGTGTGGCGATTTTGGTGGTGATTGGGAAGGACTTAGTCATCAAATTACCAACATCTATGAATCGGCACAGCGTGGTTATGCAGCCACTGCCACTGAGATAGGTGGATTTTGGCAAGCCAAAGCCAATGCACAGCAATTCATCCGTTACTCACAATTCGGAGCCATGACTGCTTGCATGGTGAATGGAGGCATGAACGGAGCCTTCACCAACCATCTGCCTTGGTGGCACAGTGAAGAAGCCGCCAATATCTACCGCTATTTTGTCACGCTACACAAGGAATTAGCACCCTACATGTTTTCCACTGTGGTCGATGCCCATCTGCATGGCGGTTCGTTGTTGAAGAACACCAATACAGCGCAGGAAAGTCATCAAATCGGCAACGACATCTTTGTAAAAGCTATCACAAGCGAGGATTCCAGTGTCAGCTTTACTCTCCCCAACGACGGCAAATGGGTGGATTTCTTCGACGGTAAGACCTATGCCCCAGGAGAATCGATCACCAAGACCTACAGCCTCGACCACTACCCCATCTTCATTCGTAAAGGTGCCATCATTCCGCTCTGTATCTCCACCAATACAACCACGGTCCACGGCACGAGTCTGAAGGACATGCGCACCTTCGTCATCTATCCAGATGGATACAGCCAACGCACCTTCCACCTACCTATTGACAATGGTACCGACTATTGGGACTGCACTGAATTTCTGCTTCATCATCAAGCTCCCTTGGGGTGAGAGACGCGTATTCACAAACAGTTCATCGGCACAATTCAGTTTCTAACGGCATCGGTGAACGATTCGTGTCCAATGCATGATTATCAATTTTGTCCTATCATCGTCTTCTTTTCTGCAAGCAAATCAAATGCGTTTTTCCTACTTTTGCGACCAGATTACTAACACCATCATTTTGTCATGAAAAGAAACCTCATTTTTCTCTCCCTCTGCTTGCTCACAACAAATCTCATGCAAGCACAACAGTACCAAATTCCTGTGAGCGAAGCACAAGAGCCTATGCAGACAGGAAAGTTCGAACCCAACTGGGAATCTCTTCGCCAATACGAAGTGCCTGAGTGGTTCCGCGATGCAAAATTCGGTATTTGGGCACACTGGGGACCGCAATGCGTAGAAGGTTCGGGCGACTGGATGGCTCGCGAATTATATATGGAAGGCACCTACAAGTCCAACTACCATCGTGAGCACTACGGTCATCCGTCCGAAGTGGGATTCAAGGACATTCTTCCTCTTTTCAAGGCTGAGCACTGGAATCCCGAGAAGCTCGTGCAATTCTATAAGGAAGTTGGAGCTCAGTACTTCTTCGCGCTCGGTAACCACCACGACAACTTCGACCTTTGGGATAGCCAATACCAAGAGTGGAACTCAAAGAACATCGGTCCTCACCGCGACATCCTCAGTGAATGGGCTGCCGCTGCCAAGAAAGCAGGACTCCCCTTTGGCATCTCCTTCCATGCCGACCATGCCTGGACATGGTATGAGCCTTCACGTCGCTTCGACCTCAAGGGCGAGAAGCGAGGTGTGAAATACGATGGCTGGCTCACGAAGGAAGATGGCTACAAGCCCAATGTCGATGGTTCTGAGAAATGGTGGAAAGGACTCGACCCACAACGACTCTATGCCCAAGACCACGATTTTAGCAATAACTCTTGGGACAATAATTCTATTCATCGCCAGTGGGGATGGGGCGGCGGAGCCTGCCTGCCAACGCAGGAGTACGTCACCAATTTCTACAATCGCACGCTCGATGCCATCAACCGCTACAACCCCGACCTCATCTATTTCGATGTCACCGTACTTCCATTCTATCCCATCAGCGATGCCGGCTTGAAAATCACCGCACATCAGTACAACCACAGCATGGCCACCCACAAGGGTAAGAACCAGGCTATCGTGTTCGGTAAGATTCTCGAAGACCCACAGAAGGATGCACTCGTTTGGGACGTAGAGCGCGGTGCGCCAAACAAAATCATGGAACGCCCTTGGCAATGCTGCAATTGCATTGGCGACTGGCACTACAACAATGACACCTATAAGCGCAACGGCTATAAGTCGGCAGCCACAGTTGTCAAACTTTTGGTCGATATTGTCAGCAAGAACGGAAACATGCTCCTTTCCATCCCGCTTCGTGCCGACGGCACTTTCGACGAGAAAGAAGAAGCCATCCTCAAGGAATTTGGTGCATGGATGAAAGTGAACAAGGAAAGCATCGTTGGCACCCGTCCGTGGAAGAAATTCGGTGAAGGTCCTATTGCCGACAGCGACATAGCCATCAATGCCCAGGGTTTCAACGACGGACAGTATACCAAGGCTGGCTCTTCCGAAATCCGATTCACGCAGAAAGGCAACGTCCTCTATGCCACAGCCCTCGCTCACCATCAAGAGTCTCGCCACCGAGCGCATCTCCTCCGTCGAACTCCTCGGCTACGGCAAAATCCCTTTCAGCCAGTCGTCCGATGCCTTCTCCGTAACTCTTCCTAAGAAAGTCAACACCATCGCTCCTGTTCTGAAAATCAAGACAAAGAAATAACACTCAGGCGTTTTGCTCTCACAAACAAAACGAACAACCGCCATGCTTCAGCGTTGAAAGCATGGCGGTTGTTTGTTTGGAGCAAGAAGGTGGGATTGTCCTTGCTTTACCACCATATATATTAATAATAAGGAGGAAAAGAAAACGGATGCGGAAAAGGTCGATTCCGGAAAATTTTTGTTCGAAAATCATCGAAATGAATGATAGAATTGCTATCTTTGTAGCATCCTTATTCGAAACTAACCCTTTAAGCATTATGATTGACCAATTTACAACATGGTTTACAAGCCTCGATGGATTGATGCAAGTGTTTTGGTCTTGCGCTCTCGTGGCATCAGTGATTTTCATCATTCAGATGATTTTAACCGTATTAGGAATGGACTCAGCTGACGTGGATGTCGATTTTGACGTGTCCGACTTTGGCAGTGTTGACAGCGACACCATGGACCTCGGCGGCGGCTTGTCGCTCTTCTCCATTCGCAACCTCATCAACTTCCTCGTTGGTTTCGGATGGGGTGGCATCTGCTTCCGCGACACCATCAGCAACAATTTCCTCCTCACAGTCGTTGCTGTAATTGTCGGCATCGTCTTCGTACTCCTCTTCTTCTGGGTGAAGAAACAGGCTTACAAGTTGCAGTCGAACGGAGCTTTCGATATCAAGAAGTGCGAGGGTAAGATGGCAAACGTCTATCTCCGCATCCCAGGACACGACGAAGGCAAGGGAAAAATCCAAATCAGCGTCGGTGGTTCTATCCATGAAATAGACGCTTTCACTCTCGGCGACCCAATTCCATCCGGCAAGCGCGTGAAAATACTCAAAGTGACCGACAACGGCACACTGGAAGTCGAAGCAGTGTAAGAAGCCCCCTCCCAGCCTCCCCGAGGGGAGGAGAAAAACGTGAAGCGTGAAGTGTGAAGCGTGAAGCGTAATAGCCCCCTCCCAACCTCCCCGAGGGAAGGGAAAAGCCATCCGGATGGCATTTTTCACTTTTAACTTTTAATTTTTAACTTTTAATTTTTAATTTTACAATATGGATCCCATGTATTTAATTGTTGTAGCGGTAATCGTAGGTATCTTCCTATTTGTTTCCATCATCAATCGCTACCGTCGTTGTCCTTCCGACAAGATTCTCGTTATCTACGGAACGACCAGTAACAAAACCAGTGCTCGATGCATCCACGGCGGAGGAGCCTTCGTGTGGCCAATCATTCAGGACTACGCCTATCTCTCCCTCACCCCTATCAGCATCGATGCCAACCTCACCAATGCCCTGAGTAGGCAGAACATCCGTGTGGATGTGCCAAGCCGATTCACCGTCGGTATCTCCACCGAGCCCGAATCCATGAATGCTGCTGCAGAGCGCTTGCTCGGTTTGACTCCAGGTCAGATTCAGGAACTCGCTCGTGATATTCTCTTCGGTCAGCTCCGTCTCGTTATCGCCACCATGAGCATCGAGGAACTGAACAACGACCGTGATAAGTTCCTGGAAAGCATCAGTGCCAACGTCGAAGTGGAACTGAAGAAAATCGGTCTTCGACTCATCAACGTGAACGTAACCGACATCAAGGACGAGAGTGGATACATCGAGGCTCTTGGTCGTGAAGCAGCAGCCAAGGCCATCAACGAGGCAAAGGTACGCGTGGCTGAACAAGAGAAAGTCGGAGAAATCGGTAAGGCAGACGCTGTTCGTGAAACCCGTATCCGCGTGGCTGGTGCCAATGCAGAGGCAGTGAAGGGTGAGAACGAAGCAAAGGTGGAAGTAGCCATGTCTGATTCCGACCGTCGAGAGAAAGAGGCAGAGGCTCAGCGCAAGGCAACCGCTGCAGAGCGTGTTCAACAGGCTCGTGCACAACAGGAAGCATACGCTGCAGAACGTGAGGCTGAAATGGCTCGTGCTGAGCGTGAACGCTCCACTCAGAACGCCAATATCATCGTGCCACAGGAAATCGAAAAGCAACGCCGAATCATCGAGGCAGAAGCAGAAGCAGAAAAGATGCGTGTCAACGCCAAGGGTGAAGCCGACGCTATCTTCGCAAAGATGGAAGCCGAGGCAAAGGGATACTACGAAGTGCTGACCAAGCAGGCTGCTGGTTACGACAAGATGGTTCAAGCTGCAGGTGGCGATGCCAACAAGGCTTACATGCTCTTGCTCATTGAGAAGTTGCCAGAACTCGTGAAGACTCAGGTAGAGGCAGTGAAGGGCATCAACATCGACCACGTCACCGTTTGGGACGGAGGCAACAACGTCGATGGCAAAGGCTCCACAGCCAACTTCGTGTCAGGTCTGATGAAATCTGTTCCTCCACTCAACGAACTCTTCAACATGGCAGGCCTTAATCTTCCTGAATTCCTCGCTAAGCAGAAGCCAGAAACTCCAACCGTTGAGGAAGTAGAAACGGAAGAATAAGCTCTCACCACCCACAACAGGGTACAAACAAAACTCGCAAGAAGTTGAACTCAACATCTTGCGAGTTTTTGTTTTTGTTCGGTAATTATCATCAATGCTGAATGACGGAAAATGGCTTTATATGCGCAAGAACACCTATCTTGCGCAAAACTTGAACAATTTATTTGCTAAAAGATAGTTGTATTTAAAAAAAATAACTTTACCTTTGCCCCGAACATATATAAAGACAAAGTCTTATTAAGGCGAGTCCTTTCTAATTATCTAATTTTAATTATTCATCAAAAATGAAAAAGAACAATTTATGGATGTTAGCCGCCATCCTTCTATGCGGTTTAGCAACAGTATTTATTTCGTGCAGTAAAGACGACGATGACTCAGGTAAAAAAGAGGGGGATACTCCTACCCCTACAACGACAAAGGTTGCCGATAGAGTTGAGGTTAAATACTATGTCTCAGTGGCTGATGACATGCTATCTCTATTCGATATAGATATCAACTACGAGGGACCAGGCTATGGAAAGCAAACGAAAAAGATGGAAAAGACTTCGTGGATTATTGGTGACAACTTGGATAACCTTTCAGGTAAAAACGCTTTTTTCTCTTTAGCTGTTACAGTGACACCAAAGGCAGGCGTTACAATTGACCCCAACAAAGAATACTTATTGGGGATGGGATCAGAACTTGCGTACCTCATCCAGACTGACAAAAAGGAAACACTGGTTTCTTATGGAACAAGACCAACGGTGGTTGTAAATAAACAACCAGGCAGCCAACTAACAGAAGAAAATCTCAAGAAAATGGCTAAACTCTACACAAATGCTGGTGCAGCAACAACACTGGATGTTTACAAGGACTATTATCTTGAAGATGGTGTAAAATATTATTATGATAAAGATCGCCAAATAACAGATTAGCATTACTTAACCCCGTTGTCCTCTTACGGACAGCGGGGTTCATTTTTCTCACAACAATGCAATGATTCCTTTCGTCTCTATCA
>OMTC01000201.1 GCA_900313845.1 uncultured Prevotellaceae bacterium | reverse complement strand
TCGCAAGGAACGTGGCATTTTGCCTTCTGTAAAGCGTATCGACACTGTTGCCAGCGAGCATCCTGAACTCACAAACTATCTCTATTTCACTTATCTGCCACAGGTGGAACCTACTCGTGCTGACAAGCAAACCACTGAGGAATGGAAAGAGGTAGTGAAGAGTGCAAGTAAGAGTGCTTCACACGACATCGAATATTACAAGAACGACAAGTCGGTGGTGGTTCTCGGTTCGGGTGCTTACCGCATTGGTTCTTCGGTAGAATTTGACTGGTGTTCGGTGAATGCCATCAATACGGCTCGCAAGCTTGGCTATAAGTCCATCATGATTAACTACAACCCAGAGACAGTAAGTACAGACTACGACATGTGTGACCGTCTCTACTTCGATGAACTCTCCTTGGAGCGTGTGCTCGATGTGATAGATTTGGAGATGCCTCGCGGTGTGATTGTCAGTGTGGGTGGACAGATTCCAAACAACCTCGCCATGAAGCTCTATCGCCAGGGCATTCCTGTGCTTGGCACATCGCCAGTGGATATTGACCGTGCAGAGAACCGCGACAAGTTCTCCGCAATGCTCGATAAGCTCGATGTCGATCAGCCTGCTTGGCGTGCATTAACATCGTTCGACGACATCAAGGAATTTGTGGATGAGGTAGGCTTCCCTGTTTTGGTTCGTCCATCTTATGTGCTTTCGGGTGCTGCCATGAATGTGTGCTACAGTTTCGAGGAGTTGGAACGCTTCTTGAAGATGGCAACAGAGGTGAGCAAGGACTATCCAGTGGTGGTTTCCCAGTTCATGCAGGACACAAAGGAAATCGAGTTCGATGCAGTGGCAGATAAGGGCGAAATCGTGGAATATGCCATCTCCGAGCATGTAGAGTATGCAGGTGTTCACTCGGGTGACGCAACGATGATTTTCCCTGCTCAGAACATTTACTTCTCTACGGTACGTCAGATTAAGAAGATTTCGCGCAAGATTGCAAAGGAACTGAATATCTCCGGACCTTTCAACATTCAGTATTTGGCTAAGAATCGCGAGGTGAAGGTGATTGAGTGCAACCTGCGTGCTTCTCGCTCTTTCCCATTTGTGAGTAAGATTCTGAAGCGCAACTTCATCGAGACAGCTACGAAGATTATGCTTGATGCACCTTACACTCGTGCTGATAGTTCGGAATTCGATATAGACCGCATCGGTGTGAAGGCATCGCAGTTCTCATTCGCTCGTTTGCAGAATGCCGACCCAGTGCTGGGTGTGGATATGAGTTCTACGGGTGAGGTGGGCTGCTTAGGCGACGACCTCAACGAGGCACTCCTCAACGCTTTGATTGCAACGGGCTATTCCATCCCTAAGAAGAATATCTTGATTTCCTCGGGTGGCGCTAAAGGCAAGGTTGCTTTGCTCGAACCTGCTCAGCAACTTGTGAAGAATGGATACAATATCTTTGCAACAGCAGGTACTGCGAAGTTCTTCAACGACAACAACATTCCTGCCACCGTTGTGGCTTGGCCAGACGAAGAGAATGCTGAGAACAATGTGCTCGACATGATTCACGACCATGGTTTCGACCTCATCATCAATGTGCCAAAGAATAACACGAAGCGTGAGTTGACAAATGGTTATCGCATCCGTCGTAGTGCCATCGACCACAATATTCCGCTCATGACGAATGTACGTCTTGCAAAGGTGTTCATCGAGGCATTCACTGCCATGAAGCAGGAAGACATCCATGCTAAGGCTTGGCAAGAGTATAAGAATTAAAAAAGCCTCACCCCCAACCCCTCTCCGAAGGGCGAGGGGAGTAGAATGAAACTTGAAACCTGAAACTTGAAACTGGCACGAAGTGCCTTGAAACTTAAAAAAAGGGAAGTTCATGAAAGTGGGCTTCCTTTTTTTGAAAATTTTTGTGTTTTGGATTAAACCTTTTTTGAGTCAAGTTATCATATTATGGATGATAAGGTATAAAGAAAATGAAAATAAATGGATTTCTTGTATGTAGGAATGATTTTTTTTTGTACTTTTGCCACATCTAATTCTACACACTGAAAAATTCAACCCTTTTTTGAAAAAATACATTTAAAAATCAATGAATATGAAAAAAACAAAAATGCTGAGGTGGACTGTGCTGTTTCTACTCATTGCAGTGAATGCATCAGCCAGCGCTCAGGACATTGGAAAGTATTTCCATCCAGTGACATCAAGTGTCTCAACAACAGACAGTGAGGGATTCATCCGCCGTTGGAGGCTGTTGGAACCTATGGACAAACCTAACAGAAGCAATGCGGGATTCACGGATTCCTATTTGCGTGAAACGTTCTCCAAGCAGTATTTCAAGGGACAGATGACAGCTGTGCCAAAGGATGGGCAGAAAGTGAAAGCAGTGCATGTGGAGATGGAAATGCCTACGAGGTCGTTCCGTGGTCCTGCTCCAACCGATGCGAATGGAAATCCTATTCAACCCAAAGAGGTGACAAAGAAGGAAACACTCAAGTGGCATGAATTGGAAAGCGAGCATTACAATGTGAAGTTGTTCCGATTCGGAGAAGCATTTGGCAATCGTTTGTATGGTGTGCTCTATTGGGCAGTGACGCTGATTGAGTGTGACGAGGAAATGAAGGATGTACGTCTAGCAGTGGGCTCCAATTCTGCTTCCATGTGGTGGCTCAATGGCGAGGAGGCACTCTTGATGTCGGGCGATAGAAGAATGGTGGTAGATGATTGCGTGAGCAAGAGATTGACGCTGAAGAAAGGCATCAACGTGCTGAGGGGAACCATCATCAATGGTCCTGGCATGAGCGATTTCTGCGTTCGCTTCTTGGATGCCAACGGAAAACCTTTGAATCAACTTAAAATTAAATAAGGAGGAGGAACGAAACGATGAAGAAATTTTTGACATACGCTATATTATCATGTAGTTTTGCCCTGACAGCAGAGGCACAAGTGGGTGAGCCTTTCATCCACGACCCATCCACCATTCAGGAGTGCGATGGCAAGTATTATACCTTCGGCACGGGAGGAGGCGGATTGATTTCCTCCGATGGATGGAGTTGGCATTCTGGTGCGGTACGTCCTGGTGGCGGTGCAGCTCCTGATGCACTGAAAATTGGAGACCGCTACCTTGTAGTTTATGGTGCCACAGGCGGAGGACTCGGCGGAGGACACAACGGACGAATCCTCACCATGTGGAATAAGACCTTGGACCCTGAATCGCCCGATTTCAAATACACCGACCCCATCGAAGTGGCTTCGACGGACGGAAATGAGGATTGCGATGCCATCGACCCAGGTTTGTTGCTCGACCCAACAACAGGAAGACTATGGCTGAGCTACGGTACTTATTTCGGTTATATCCGCCTCGTCGAACTCGACCCAAAGACAGGTGAGCGAGTGAAGGGTAACGAAGCCATCGACATCGCTATCGACTGTGAGGCTTCCGACCTCATGTATCGCAATGGATGGTATTATCTTTTGGGAACACATGGCACCTGCTGCGATGGTGTGAATTCCACCTATAATATTGTGGTAGGTCGTTCTCGCAAGGTAACAGGCCCATATTTGGACAATGTGGGACGCGACATGTTGCAAGGCGGTGGCAAGATGGTGATTGCTGCACATGACAAGGTGGTAGGACCTGGACACTTCGGACGTATCATCGAGGGTGAAGGTGTGGAAAAAATGTCATGCCATTTCGAAGCAGACTACGACCAAAGTGGTATGAGTGTACTGGGCATTCGTCCTCTGCTGTGGAAAAACGACTGGCCAGTGGCAGGCGATGCATTCAAGGAAGGAACCTATGCCATCCTGTCTGAGCGCCGAGGCTATTCCTTGGAATTGGCAGTCGATTTTGCACGTCTGAATGTGGAAAGACGTTGGTTCCGCAGAGACCAGAATGTGGAAATCAAACCGATTGAAATGCAGAAGTTGGCAGACGTGGAAGGAAAATGGTCTGCGGGTACTATAGAAGTGCGTTGCAGCGACTATATGGCACGACCTCATCAGAAGTGGACCATTGAAAATGCAGGAAAGGGAGGCTATATGGGTCAACCTTATTATAAGATAAGGATAGAAGGCACGAACCGCGTCCTCACTGCCACTGCAGATCGCGAGGTAGTGGCAAAGCCTGAATTCACTGGAGGAGATGAGCAGTTGTGGCGCATCGATATGTTGACGGACGGAACCTATCGCATCATGCCAAAGGCAGTGCCAGGGACAACCGAGAAATTGGCTCTTGTTTCCATAGGTGATAGTTCTCCAACCCTTGCCGCTTTCGATTTCAATAGCGATAATTCCAAGTGGAACCTGAAAGGACTGAAGTAATCGATA
>OMTC01000143.1 GCA_900313845.1 uncultured Prevotellaceae bacterium | reverse complement strand
AAATGATTAATAATTGGTAGTGAACTAAAATCAGAATTTTTAGAACCTACCTAAATTGTACCTGAAATAATTGAATCTTGCTTTCCCTTCTGCGCTTGATTCATTGTAGCAGAAAAGTCCTAAGCGTGGACCCTTCCAGTACTTTGCATGGATGTCGATAGCATCGCCAGCCTTCGCGAAGTGCTTGCCATCGCTACTGTATTCCAACTGGAAACGAGTCCCATCTACATTTACTCGCAAATACGCTGTCTTGCTGGCATTGCTTAACATTTGTACTTGTCCGTTCACCTCTGTGTAGAACTGCAGTTTCCCATTTTTCTTACAAATGCCGATACCAGCAAACTGACTGCCCAACACACACAATCCAGCGCGGGTGGATTCTGCGAAAGCGCTGGCATCGAGCTGAGTCGTTGCCTCTCCTGCATATCCCATCACCTTCTGCGAAAGTGTGTTGCGAGCCAACATCAACTGTGGTGCTGGCAGTGCTTCGAGCGTCAACCAACCCTTGCGTTCCGTCAAACTCCACTTCTCATGCACAGGATTGTGATTCCATTGCCATTGCAGTCCCAATCCATCCTTTCGTTCTCCCTTGTAAGTCATTTCTTCTCCACTGAATTCATCACTATGAGCGGGAAGTATGGCTTCCGTTTTCGCTTTCGTTATCGTTTCCGTTCGAACGTTCGGTTTCCTCCACACATACACAGGCTCTCCGATGCCATTCATGTTTTGGTCCACACCCGCCATTGGCCATCCTTCCAACCATCGAACGGGTTGCAGATGCACCACACGTCCCTGTGCTGGCGTGTCCTGAAAGTGGAAAAGCCACCATTCCCCTTCGGGTGTGGCAACCAAATTGCCTTGATGAGGACCATTCACAGGGGTTACACCTTGTTCCAAAATGACTTTCTTCTCGTAAGGTCCATAGATATTTTTCGAACGGAGTGCCGTTTGCCATCCCGTTCCCACACCTCCTTCTGGAATAATCAGAAAATAATAGCCCTCGTGCTTCAGAAACTTTGTCCCTTCTGCCACAGGACCCGTATAGACCGTCAGTCCATCATCGAGCAATTGCTTGCCATCAGCCGACATCTTATGAATGATGATAGGTCCTGCCCCCACACGAGAATGTCCCAAATATGCCTGTCCATCCTCATCCCAGAACGGGCAAGGATCCTCCCATCCCTTGATGCTCTTCACGCAATGGAGTGGGGTCCACGGACCACGAGGATTCGTTGCTGAACTCATGAAAAGTCCCTCGTCGGGAGTGCAGAAATACACGTAGTACCTGCCATTGTGCTCCACCAAGGCTGGTGCCCAGCAACCGCCAGCATAGTGCTTCATTTCATCCCATCCCTCCACGTCGAAATGGTCATAAACCTGACTGATATACTTCCAATTCACCATGTCGTCCGACTCCATCACCTGCATTCCCATATAGTTGAAATCGGATGCCACCATATAGTATTTCTCACCCACTCGAATCACATCGGGATCGCTATAATCCACATTGAGTACGGGATTCACATACGTTCCATTCCCTTGGTCGCCCCATGCCAACGACTGAGCCTGCACTTGCACCAAAATGAATGTAAAAGATAGTGCAAGTGCCAAAAATGTTTTATTCAGGTTCTTCATTGTTGCAAGTGTTTTTAAAGAATGAAGAATTAAAAATCAAAATTAAATACAAATATCGTTATTTTGATATGATTTTGCAAATAAATCAAGTGATAATATGAATATAACAAGTTTCAGTTGTTCTTTTATCCATAGACGGAAGGTTGTCTATTCAAAGAAAAAACCTTTCCTGCACACTTGTATTTCTCCTGCTTGCCTATGTCTGTTTCTTCTACTTTTTTAAGAAATAATGTGCATTTGTTTTTTTTCATCGGTCGATTTTTATAAATTTGCAGTCATATTTAATTGGGTGAAACAAATCATTGTTTGTAAAATAACAGAACTTCTTGAATATGAATAAAATATTATATCCGACACTCATAGTTTTTGCTATTTATATTCCTATTATAGGGTATGCACTCTATGAACATTCTACAGAAAGTCTGTTCGCCTCAGGCATTGGGACAATTTTTGTATTATTAGTAGCTTGGAAAAGTAAAGATAACTTCTGGATAAATCGTAGATTGCCTGCAATGACTCCAAATCACTACAAGACTGCTAATGTGAATATTGACTCAATTGAAAAAAATGTAAATGTATGGGATGAGGATAGTTGTATAAGGTTTGCGCTTGATTTAAAAGATAATAAATTCCGAATCTCAAGGATTATGTTGATGAATCCTAAGCGTAGTTCAAAGGAGTATGAAGAAAGAAAATATCAGTTTCATACGAGAATGGAGCAATCGTTAATACCATATAATGAATTAATGATTTCTTTGTATGATAGCATTTTCAGCTTTAAAGTAATTGTTGAGTTTGATAGAAAAAAAGCAACAATCGACAATATAAGGACTGTCAGAAGCATTATGATGGATTTAGGTAAAGATGATTTCAATCAACATTTGTTTGTCAGAGTCACTTATGAGAATCAAATCGTTCTTTTAGATACATATCAATACAATCTTATCAGGGCTATGCTCTTGGTGAACGAGTCGGTTGTTGAAAAGTACAGTTCAATCAAGACTGTGGATGTAAGTACAACCAAATCAGATACACTTGTTCCTTTATTAGAGAAGTATTTTGAAAAGAACAAGTTAGCCAAGATATCGATAGACGATATCATAGAAGAAAAAGATTTTGAAGAATTGTGGAATAAAGAGGAAAAAGACTAACGATTAGTTGTTATATCTTCATCACAATGGATGATGCGGATGTGAAGTGTTGATTTCATCATTTGAGTTTGATGATTTCGCTCCAGCGGGTGGTAGGATTGGGACTGCGGAAATCGTGCTTGATGGCGTTGGCAAACACGTTTGCCTTGCCCTTGCCGTCTTTCTGTGTGTATTGTTGAGAACCCAGCACGATGGTCTCCGAACCGTTCAGTTTGTTGATTCGGTCCACGACGGCATCGAGTTGTTTCATCTTCTCGAATTGTTCGGCATTGAAATCGAAAAGGTCCTGCTGGATAGGTGAATTGGGACTGATGCCCATCACAATGACTCCCGCCTTCTTGTATTGAAAGCCTTGTCGGTAAATCTTCCTTAGTATTTCCGTAGCAGTCTTCGCAATGACGCTCGTGGAGTTAGTGGGGGTGAGCAGGCGTTGGTCGAGAAAGTTGTTATATTGCTCGAGGTCTTCCCGAAAGGCATTCGTTTGGATGAAGACCGACACCACCGATGCCACCGTCCTTTGCTTCCTCAGCTTCTCCGCACAGCGTGCTGCGTAGTTCGATACATGGGTTTGCAATGTGTCGAAATCGCTCACCATGCCATTAAAACTACGACTCGTGCAGATACTTTTCTTACTGACTATTTCCTCGTTTGGCACACAATCCTCACCATTCAGTTCGCGCCAAGTACGCTCGATGACGATGTTTCTGAAGGCGGTTCTCACCCAGTCGCGATGATGCACGGCAAAGTCGTATGCTGTATTCACTCCCATCGCTTGCAGTCTGGCGGTGTAGCGTCTTCCGATGCCCCACACATCGTCGATGGGGAAGAGCTTCAGCGCCTTCTTCCGTTTCTCCTCGTTGTCAATCACGCAGCAGTGACGATACCCCTGATGCCTCTTGGCGAAGTGGGAAGCCACCTTTGCCAATGTTTTGTTGGGCGCTATTCCGATACTGACAGGAATACCCACATATTTTCGAATCTTCTTGTGCAGTTCCTCCCCCCATTTCTTTAGGTCGATATTCGTATCGCTCTCGAAATACACAAAACACTCGTCGATGGAATAGCGGAAATAGGCAGGTGCTTCCTTGCGGATGATTCCCACCACCCGTGCTGTTAGTTCGCCATAGAGTTCGTAGTTGGATGAGAAAATCACCACCTTATTGTTTGGAAAGAGCTCTTTCAACTGATAATAAGGAGTTCCCGCTTTGATACCCATTTTCTTCGCCTCATTGGAACGTGCCACAACGCATCCATCGTTGTTGCTCAACACAACGATGGGCTTGTCCTTCAGGTCGGGGCGAAACACCCGTTCGCAAGACACATAGCAGTTGTCACAATCTATAATTCCGTACATAGGGCAGGGCACTGCGCGACAGTTTCACGCACTTTGTGCTGGTTTGGCTACGCCGAGCTAAAGTTTCAAATTTCAAGTTTCAGGTTCAAGAATCCTTTTTAATCCTTTAAATCCCTGATTCACTTTTCACTTATCACTTATCATTTTTTCCAATTCCTTATCGTCCACACCACTACGCCCCACACTTCAAAGTCATCATCCGCATCAATGCGAATCGGTTTGAAGTTCTTATTGGCAGGGCGTAGTTCGATGTATCCTTCCTCCTTGTGCGAAAGGTCCAAATATTTGATGGTGAATTCCTCGTTCACATACGCCACCACGATATCGCCATCAGAAGGTTCGAGGGAACGGTCGATAATCGCCAAATCGCCATCACAAATACCTGCCTCAATCATCGAATCGCCATCCACCCTCCCATAGAACGTAGCCTCAGGATGGAGGATGAAATCCCGATTGAAGTCGAGTGTGTCATGTTGATAATCGTCGGCAGGACTTGGAAACCCCGCCTTGATGCTGGGAGCATACTGCAATTCGAGCTTATGCTTGAATTCTCCCTTGATGATATGTATTGGAGACATGAGGAAAAAAGTTATCAATCAAAAATCATTTCAAACACAGAGTCCACAAATGTACTGCTTTTTTTCCTTACACCTATCATTTTGTCCCATAAATATTTCATTCCTTTTGCTTCCCGCCCCATTCTCCTCCATCAATGACTCTTTGGCAATACTGGTTTTTGCCTATGGTATAAACGACGTAATCGCTCGGCCTGCCAAGCGATTACGTTAAATTGTTAAATGAGTATGACTCTTAAATACTATGTACGAATTGTTTTATCCAAAGTTCAGCATTGTACTGCAACAAACGACTGGAAGTAATCCCGAAGGAGTAGAGAAATGGTCATTCGAGAAGAATTCTTTCACCATCTCAATAATGATTTTAATATTTGTAGCCATAATATATAAGTTTTAATCTGGGATTTAAAGGATTATATAAGGATATTTCTGTTCTACGTTGTCCTTTGTATTTTGTCCTTTGTCCTTGAACGTTTATTTTTTTTTGACACTGCAAATTTACCCCGATTTCCATCCTCCTTCAAGAAATCAACCATTTTTTCCTCCTGTTTGTTGCGACAATCCTCAGATTTTGCGACACATCCCAATCATTCCTTCTCAATTCGTCGCAATGTCATAGGTAATTCTCAGAATTGCATGAGTGGAGAGAAGTAGAAAGGGAGGATGATGAGGGAATGGTTTGAGTTTGTAATAAAATGATGCAAAAAATTGTCTGTTTGTTAATTTTTGAGTATGTTTGCATCCGAATTGAAATTCATCGATATTGGTTTCTTGTGAGTGTTTAGATGTTATGTCGTAACTGATCTTCTAACAGAGTTGATGAGCCTGCTGTTGTTTTTGTTTTACAAGCCCCAATCAATCAATGAGTTAAGAATGGAAAGAAAACCTAATATAATCATTAATCAATAACAACTTTATGAAATTCTACAGTTACGTAAAACCTCTGTTGCTGGCTTTCTTGGCATGTATCGTCATGGA
>OMTC01000124.1 GCA_900313845.1 uncultured Prevotellaceae bacterium | reverse complement strand
TACGAATAAATTGATACCATTTAAAGGAACAAGTGGTACCCTATTTAGTTTTAAGGTGAAGGCTAACGATGATACTGCTATCGACACATATGAAGTTGTTGTCAATATGATTGGTATTGCAAAGAATAAAGTTGAAGGTGAAGAACCAGGTGGTCTTGAGACTCAGAAAGAAACAAAAACAAACAGTTTTGTATTCCCTGTTCTTAAAGAAGCAGAAGCATTTCCAAGCTTTGAAGGAACACTTGATGGTGTTGATGTAACCATGAATCGTGTTGTCAAGGAAGGTTGGAATACAATGGTTCTCCCATTCGACATGACAAATGATGAAGTTGTGGCTGCTTTTGGCGAAGGTTCAAAGGTATATGAATATACTGAAACAACTGCTGGAAAGATTAAGTTCAACACAACTACAGAGGGTATCAAAGCAAATGTTCCTGTATTAGTAAAAGCTACAAAGGCTATCGCTGCTGACGAAAACCAAATTTTCGCAAATAAAACAGTTACTTATGCTGAGGCAGGTACAGTTCCAGGTATGAGCTACACTTATACAGGTAACTATGCTGGACAAATCAAAATCAATGCAGGTGACTACATTTTTAGCAATGGTTCAATTCTGAAAACCCAAGGCAATTCTACCTTGAAAAGTTATCGTGCATACATTGCATCCAACGGAGGCGAAGTAAAGAGTTTGTCTCTCGAAATTGATGATGTTCCAACAGGTATTGAACTAGTTAACGGAGAAGTTGAAACAGTTGGTGACATCTATACAGTAGGTGGTCAGCTTGTTCGCAGAAACGCTACAGTTAAAGGTCTTCCTGAAGGCATTTATATGATTAATGGCAACAAGGTTGTTGTTCGCAAGTAAGATTTTTACTAAACAAAGATTTATCAAGTTTAACTTTCAAAAAATAGAAATCATGGATAAGAAATTATATATACAGCCTTCATCAAGAGAAGTAATTGCACAGCTTAAAGCAGTACTCATGGAACCAAGTCCAAGTTTTAGCACTGACGATGGTATAACATTCCCTACAGAAGAAGGAGATGCTACAGAAGAAGGTGGTGACGCAAAGCTCAGAGGTGAGTGGAGTGAAAATGGTCTCTGGTAATCACACAGTGTAATTAATCAAGCAATTAAGGTTTACACCTTATTATAAATATAAAGACGAGCATCCTGCTGAGGGTGTTCGTCTTTTTTGATGGATACATACAAAAAATGAAATACATACGTAAAAACGAAAAACCACCATCTTCACAGACAGCGGTTTTTCAAACAATCCATTTAGGATTCCAAACTAACCTATACTAATATTTATCAACTTTTAGAAATAGCAAGACATCATGATTAGAACTGCTGAAGGATGCTTTCTGGGAGGATTGGCATAGCGCCATTCTGCGTGCAGATATAAGCAGAAACCTCAACAGCAAGCTTGTGAGCCTCCTCGATAGGTTTACCCTTCAGCACAGCAGCACAGAAACTACCCGTGAATGAGTCGCCAGCACCCACAGTGTCAGCCACTTTCACCTTAGGAGTAGGCTGGAAGGATTTCTTGTCAGCAGTGAAGACATAGCTTCCGTTCGTGCCACAAGTGAGAACGAGAATATTCAGTTTATAAGTGTCAATGAGGTAATGGCATTGCTTTTCGAGGTCGAGACCACTCAGATTGAACATGCGTTCGATAACTACCAATTCCTCATCGTTGATTTTCAGAATATTGCATTTCTTGAATGATTCCTCAATCACTTCCTTGGAATAGAACTTCTGACGAAGGTTGATGTCGAAAATCTTCACACAATCAGCAGGAGTAGCATCAAGGAACTTCTGAATCGTTGTACGGGTCACAATACTACGCTGAGCCAAGGAACCCCAACAAACAGCCTTGCACGACTTTGCAATTTCTTCCATCTCTGGAGTGTAAGGAATGTTGTCCCAAGCCACTCCTTCACGAATTTCATAGCAAGGAATGCCTTGATTGTCGAGTGTCACCTGCACCGTACCTGTTGGATATGGCACACGAGGCATAAGATAGTTGAGTTTATTTGCTTCGAGTGCTGCGATGGTTTCATCTGCCAAGGCATCTTCTCCTAACGCACTGATAGCGATAGTATCATTACCAAACTGTCCAGCATGGAAAGCGAAATTTGCTGGTGCACCACCGAGTTGTTTTCCTTCTGGGAGGCAATCCCAAAGTGCCTCACCGAGACCTACGATATAGTTTTTCATATTTTATTAAGGACCCACTCCCCACCCCTCCTTCTGAGGGAGGGAAGCAGTCACTATATTAATGGGTTAATAATTGATTGAATTAGAATTCTGTTATTGCTTCACCTGCTTGATGTAAGTAATCAGATAGACGACACCGATAGCCATGATAGCGACAGCACCTGCTTGTCCCATTGCATCGCTCATAAAGCCCATGAGGAGAGGGAAGATAGTACCTCCGAAAAGACCCATGATCATCAAACCACTGACCTCGTTCTGTTTGTCGGGAACAGAAATGAGTGCCTGAGAGAACACCATCGAGAAGATATTACTATTGCACCACCAAACATGAGTGCCATACTGATAGCCATCATCAACACACTGATAATGAAGAACACCTTGGTTTTCATCACGCGGAGGAAGAAAGAACCTGTGAGGCAGCCGATGGTACGGAAGATGAAATAAAGACTGGTCGCGAATGCAGCTTCGTTGAGCGTCATACCAACGCGTTCCATGAGCAGCTTAGGAGCAGTAGTGTTGGTACCCACATCGATACCCACGTGGCACATGATGCCAAAGAAAGAAAGCAGCACGATAGGCTTACCTAACAGGCGGAAGCAATCAGCAAACGAGGAAGTCTTTCCCTCCATCTTCTCCTCCTCGATTGGAGTGACGAAGAGCAAGCCTGTGGCAAGTAAACCAACAATGAAATAGATGAGGAAAAGCACACGCCAATCCATGCCGAAAGATGGAATCACCTTTGTGGCACCCCACATAGCCAAATAAGGAGCAAGGAAAGAAGCAATCGCCTTGATGAACTGTCCGAAGGTGAGAGTAGAAGCGATGTTGGAACCACCGATAATACTCGACACGAGCGGATTGAGGGAAGTCTGCATGAGTGCGTTACCAATACCCAGGAGGGAAAAGGCAATCAGCATGATAGGGAAAGTCTCACCCAAGAGAGGGAGGAAGAGTGAAACAACTGTCACGATGAGCGACAAGAGAACCGTCTTTTTACGTCCAATCTTGTTCATCAGCATGCCCGTTGGCACAGAGAAGATGAGGAACCAGAAGAACACCAGCGAAGGGAAAATGTTTGCCACTGAATCGCTCAACGAGAGGTCTTCTTTCACGTAGTTGCTGGCAATACCCACTAAGTCCACGAATCCCATGGCAAAGAAGCAAAACATCACGGGAATCAGGTAGAGCGTCTTGTTCGATTTCATATCATTTCATGATTTACTTTATTTCATAAATCTTTGCCTTGCCACCCTTCACCTTGAGCTGGTTGTAAGGCTCAGAAGGGAACACGAGGTTGGTCATCACCATCTTGCCTTCGCTGTCGAATGCCTCCACACTGCACTTGTCGATGAAGATGCGGAGCTGACGGATACTACCTAATGTTGGAGCTACGGTTTCGGCAGCAAACTGCTCGCTGAAGCTGCAATCGCCACTCTCCTTGCGATCCATCTTGAAGGTACGAGCCGACTCGTCGTATTTCATCACCACTTTCTCACCCTTCGCATTCTTCAGTTCGATAGACGAACTACCCTTCATGTCGATGACAATTTCGCATGTGCTGCTTGGCTTCTTCAGTTGCTTGCCGCGTACTTTCAGCATTTCAGGTGATGGAACACTTGCCAAATAAGTTTCGCCAGCATCCTCGAAGAGTTTGAGGTCGCGAGGCACACTGTTGGCAGAGCGGAACTGCTTGGTTGGCACTTGGTTAGCATACTGCCAGTTGCTCATCCATGCGAGAGCTACCAAGCGACCATCAGGTGCATTGGAGAAAGTAACAGTGGCATAATGATCCTTGCCATAGTCCATCCACTTTGTCATGCTTGGCTTGGAATCGCATACGAACTTATGTCCGTCGAACTTACCCGTGAAATATTGAGTTGCACTACCACCGAAAGGACCACCAGGGTTGATATTCAGCAGGAGCACCCACTTGTTGTTATCCATTTTCAGTAGGTCTGGACATTCCCAAACACCGTCGTGGTTGCCATATTCCTTACCGAAACTGCTCTCGTAAGTCCAGTCCTTCAAATTCTTGGAAGAATAGAACTGCACTTCCTGACCAACAGCGAGCACCACAATCCATTTCTGAACACCTTCGTGCCAAATCACCTTAGGGTCGCGGAAGTCGGGAGCAGCGTAAGTGATAACAGGGTTGCCAGCATATTTTGTGAAAGTTTTGCCGTTGTCTGTGCTGTATGCAATGCTCTGTGTCTGATGTTGACCAGCCGATGTGTACATGGCGATGATGGCATCTTTACCAAAACCAGCGGTGTTCTGCTTGTCAACCACTGCACTACCACTGAAGATGGAGCCCAAAGCATCGGGAGCGATAGCCTCATCCTGCATTTGCCAGTGAACGAGGTCGGTGGAAGTGGAGTGTCCCCAGGTCATGTTTTCCCACTGAGAACCGTATGGGTTGAACTGATAATAGAGGTGCCAAACGCCATCCTTATAGAACATACCATTAGGGTCGTTCATCCATCCCCAAGCAGGAGTGTGGTGGTATGCAGGACGGAAGCGTTCGCGGTTGGTCGTGTCGAATGTGCTCGACAACTTCATTTCCTTCCAGCAAGAGAAATCCTTCACGGAACCCGTCTTGTGGCGGTCGCCGTGGAAAGTAATATCCAGCAGCAGGTTCTTGTCGAACTTACTCAAATCGAGTGGCACGAGGTAATCCACTTTATCTACAGCCAGGCGCAGATTGAATCCCTTCACCACTTGGTTGTTGCACACGATGTCAACATGTGCGTTTTCCTCTTTCTCCTCAACAGGCAGAAGAAGGAAACGCTGCGAGGCATTCACTCGCACCATGGTATGTGCGTCGCTGAGGTGCTGAGGGGTTGCAATTTGAGCCGTTGCTGTTAGGCTTGTCATTGAAAAAGCAAACAGAGTTGCCAAAGTCGTTAGTTTCATATTATTTGTTTTTGAGTTTTTAAGTTTTGGAGTTTTAAGTTTTCTCGAAGCTGAGTATCTTCGTTAAACCTTAAACGTTAAACTTTAAACGTTATTTGTTAGAATCGAGAGAGGAAAACACTATTTCCACATTGTCAGCGGCAAATTTAGTTTTTCTTCGATTTCATCGATAAAAAATATGTTTCTCTTTATCGCAAAAATGTTGCATGAAACAATTTTTCCAAGAATTTCAACATTCGTCCTATCGAATCACCACATCCAACGTGATAGGACTCTTCAGTTTCTTTCCTTTTTCCTTCGTTTCGATAGTTTTTGTGATATGCTGCAAGCCGTTTCCCATCTTTTCATCCACTTTGAACGTGAGAGGGAGAAGCTCCTGACGGTTGTTTTCATCGCAGTGGAGCACAACCACGTTCAGCGTTTTCTCTGCACCTCGGTTCATATAGCCCAAGTCGAAACGGTTTCTCGATACGCGAGTGTCCTTTGTCACAGCGATGGGGAATTGCTTCATCAGCGTTTCGGCAGAAGTAATGCAATTGCCCTCCATCGCCATCTGCACGAAATGCCGCTTTGGCTTCTCCTCCGCCTTGGCTGTTGCCGATGTATAGACCACCGTGCCACTTTCGTAGAACTCCCCACCCTTTCCTGCGGGATTGAAGGAGAGCGTCACTTGGGATGAATCGCCAGGCTGCAACACGGCATCGCGTTCAAAGGCTATGGTCGTGCAACCGCACGACGTGTAGCCTTGAACCAATCGAACTGCATCGTCGCCCACATTGCGAATCCAGAAAGAACGTTCTTGTTTTCCCTGTTCTTCCTTGATCGTTCCGATGGACACTTCCGAAGCACCGACGACAGCGACAGAATCCGTCGTCACTCCTGCCAACAGCAGACATATCGACAAAAGATTAGCGAGCATAGTATTTCTTTCCGTTAATGATACACATTCCCTTGGTAGGAACACTGCTGAGTTGCATCCCCTGCAGGTTGTAGATGGAAGGATTCTTCTGAGAACGGCTTTCGTTCCAAATGCTTCCGATGGCATCCGACTGCTTTTGCTGAGCATCGAGCAACCATGCACTCACCTTCGCCGTAGTGTTATTCGTGGCAAAGACTTCTGCCTCAGTCTGTTCTGCATTCGTTGGGAAGAGACGAACTGAATAAGCCCAAGTGTCGTTGACAAAAATGTCGGCAATGGAACCATCGAGGAACACATGGAGCTTCAGCACTTGTCCAGCAGCCACTTTCTTAGGGAGCGCAACAGCATAGACGCCGTTATACACACCATTGTCGTTGGCTGTGCGGTCGAGGGCGGTCAGGTCGAGCGTGAGCATTCCATTGTCGGAATTATAAGTAAGGGAAGCACCCTTGTCACCCTTCTTCAGGAAGCGGAAGCCCATTTCTCCACCGCCCACGGTGAACTCACCCAGCAGTTCCACTTGCCTTCCGCTGACAGGCGCAAGCGATTCTGTTCCATTCAGTTGCAGTGTTCTTTCCACCTTGGTCTCAGTCCGCATACCCGTGAGTCCGCTGTATGGTTTCTGAACGAGGGAGCCATCGCTTGCCAAGGAGATTTCGCGTGGCAGCGAATAGTTGTGTGCCCATCCCATTTCGGCATTCACCGAACCAGCCAACTTGTCGGGAACGATACCCAAGAGAAGCGTCTTGCCATCCTTCTGATAGATGGTTGGCGACAGCAATCCGTAGCCATCCTTGCTGATGCCATTCATTTCCAGGAATTGAGGTGCAGCATTGTCGGGAACGAACTTGCCATCCGAACCAACGCTTCCCACCCAGCAGAGTGTGCGCACTCCAGCACCAGTGTTCAGCGGCGTGCAGGTGAAGAGCCATTTGCCGTTGCCCATGTCGGTCATGTTCGGCATTTCCCAGAAAGTGCCATGCTGATTGGCATTCGCACCCTGGAAGAAGATGCTTCCGTCGTTCGTCCACGAACCATTCTGATACTGATGCAGTGTGCAAGCACCCACACCGTTCTTGCTCGTACCCACGATGATGTATTTCTGTCCGTTTGCAGCAAAGAAATATGGGTCGCGGAAGTCGTCGGAAAGTCCCGAAGGACGTCCATTGATGATGACACCCTGCTTGTTCCAGTCAGCCAGTGTCTCGTCTGCTGGCGAAGCCTGTGCCATCACAGCCTTGGCATTATCCACAGCCGTATAGATGATATTGGGTTTTCCACCTGTAAGTTGAGCATCCGTGAAGACACATCCCGACCAACAACCCTTAATGTCGTAACTCTCACCTGGAGCAATAGCAATCGGTTCTTCCGTCCATGAATAGAGGTTCTCGGAGGAAATATGTCCCCAGTGCAGGCGAGCCATGTAAGGACCGTTGGCATTCTTCTGGAAGAACACATGATAGCGTCCATCGCTATAGGTCATACCATGACATTCATTCGTCCAACCACCCGAAGGCATTCCGTGGAACTGTGGACGCCAAAGGCTCTCGGCATAGCGCGATGAAGGGTAATTGAAATCGGGAGCAACCGACGAAGCAAGCGTATTGTTTGCCAATGCAGCCACTTCGTCAGCAGTCAATGCACTGTTATAGACGGCAATGTCGTCAATCAGTCCGCAGAACGTGTTGATGAGGAAAGGCCCAGCCTTCAGTTCCGTAGCATCCTTGCCAATCCAGAAGTCGGAAGCGGAGTGCTGCACATCCGAACGGCTCATGCGACATGTACCGATGGCATTGCCATTCAAATAGAGTGTACCTTTGTTGCCAGCCTTGTCGAGCACCACAGTCAGCACATTCCATTGTCCACATTTCAGTTTCTCGCTTCCGTCAATCGTGAAGAGATAGCCGTCAGCATAGGTGGAACCAAACTGGAAACGGAGGTCGCCCTGCGAGGACATTTGGAAAGCGAATCCCTGCTTAGCAGATTCGTTGAGGTTGCCACAAATCGTAGCGTATGTAGGTGTGTTCTCAGCCTCAGCCGTATTCATCATCGGGTAGGCTTCAGCAGCGAGCACCACACGAATGGTCAATGTCGAAGTGCTGAAGCTGCTGACTGGCAGCGAAGCCTTCACGAAGTTGGAGTAGCCATCGAAACGAAGTGCCACACCATCGGGACTCTTCACATTGAAGGCTGGCAGTTGCGACTGCACCGTATAGGCAGAGGAGGAAACGGACTCAGTGATGGAGCGTCCATCGCTTCCAAGCGACATGTCGAAATGTGCTGCTGACTGTGCATTCATAGCCGACACCATAACTGACATTCCGACTGACAAGAGTATCTTTTTAGTTTTCATATCATTAGTATAAGTTAGAAGTTTTTACAAAGACAATTATATAAAATGAAGAATGAAGAATGTAGAATGTAGAATGAAGAATGAATTTTACTGGCACTTTCTTTGATTGCGTTGAACCTTTCCATCGAGTGCTCTGAATCTTTCCATCGGATTGACTGGCGTTTTCCTTTGATTTTACTGAAACACCGAGCCCTCAGTGTTTTTATAACGAACCTTCGCCATCGCAACGCCGAGCCTTCGCCAAGTCGATGACGAACCTTCGGCAACTAGTTGAATCCAAAGGAGCGGTTCAGTCAATCCA
>OMTC01000028.1 GCA_900313845.1 uncultured Prevotellaceae bacterium | reverse complement strand
AAAAATTAATGATAAGCAGTCTTTGATTATTGTGTTTTTCGTATATTTGCAAACATAAAACAAATAGGATTATGTCAACAACACAGTTGAATGCGGAGTTTTACCGCAATATGAGCATTATCGCGGAGGATGAAGCGCTGACAAAAAAGCTGATGAAATATCTGCGCAAACTAGTAGCCAGCAAACAAGAAGACCCAACGCTGATGTCAAAAGAGGAACTGATGACTAAGATTGAGAAGGCTGAAAATGATTTTGAAGAAGGACGTACATACGCTATGCTCCCAGGTGAGAGTTTTTCTGATTTTCGAAAGCGTATAGGTCTATGAGCTATATTATCAATTTCTCAGAACAGGCATTAGCAGACGTTGACCGTCTAAAAGTGCATGAACCAAAAGCGTACGAAAAGTTTCTTTCGTTTTTGTCAGAATTATCCGAACATCCAAGAACTGGCACAGGACATCCAGAACAACTGAAGGGTCTCCCAGAAGGACGTTGGAGTCGTCGCCTTTCGAAAAAGCATCGGCTTATCTATAGAATATACGAAAGAGAAGTAGTTGTGTTGGTTATCTCCGCCTATGGTCATTATGATGATAAGTGAATGATAAACACATCCCTCACAGAATGCTATTGCAGACTGCGAGGGATGTGCGTTTTGATACTATTCTGTTCCTTATTCTTTGTTCCTGAATTCGAGTGCAAAGGGTTGGGAGGGGAGATAGGATGGGAGTTGGACCGTGACTGTACCGTTCTTTACACTTGTGGGGAGCGGCTTTTTTGTGGAGAGGAGGCGCACTTTTCCTTTGGGAAGGTTGGTCGTCCATGAGAGGGTGGAAGGGAGAGGTTCACCGTTGTTTGGTGTGTAGATGGCGTAACAAGTTTTTCCATCCTTGGAGGAGGTGAACCAAAGGTTATTGCCTTCGTGATAGTGGGGAGTGATGGTGGTGTTGTAGATGGCTTTTCCGTTTTGTTTGAGCCATGCACCAATGGAGTCGAGACGAGTGATTGCTTCGGGCTGAATCAAACCTTCGGGCGTTGGACCCACACCGAGGACGAGATTGCCTCCTTTTGCTACGATTTCAATGAGCGTATTGATGACGCGCATGGAGGATTTCCAGCGAGGACGTGGTACCCAACCCCAATCGTCAGTCAGCGTGATGCAACTTTCCCAAGGGTAGTTGAGTTGGGTTTTGGGAATGGTTTGTTCGGGTGTTTGATAGTTTTCGTATGGTCCATGGATGGTGCGGTCAACAACGAGGATGCCAGGTTGATGGGAACGAGCCATGGAAGCAATGCGAGGCATATTGATGTCTTGGTTTGCTTCTGGACAAACCCAACCGCCATCGAGCCAAAGAATATCGACAGAGCCATATCGGCTGAGGATTTCTTCTATCTGATTGTAAGTGTATTGCTTGAAGTGTTCCCAACGCCAAGGCCAGCGTTTGATGTCGTAATTCACTTGTCGTCCGCGTTTGATGGGATAGACATCCCACCAATAGTCCTGGCTGTGCCAGTCGGGCTTGGAGAAGTAGGTGCCAATCATGAATTGCTTATCGCGGAAGGCGGAGAGTACGTGCTGAAGCACATCGCGTTTGGGATTATCCCGGAATGCGTGCTGAGCGATGGTATAATCGGTGAATCGGGAGTCAAACATACAGAATCCATCGTGGTGCTTGGTGGTGAAAATCATATATTTCATCCCTGCACGCTGCATGACTTCTGCCCACTGAGAAGGATTGAACTGAGTGGGGTTGAACTGATCGGCAAGTCCCCAATACCAATCCTTGTATTGCTGATAGGTCATTGTGGTGTCGCGTCGAACCCACTCCTCATCGCAGATAGACCAACTCTCCACGATACCTGGCACGGAATAGATGCCCCAATGAAGAAGGACACCAAACTTGAGGTCTTGCCACGAATGGAGTTTGTTGAGAACCTGAGGGTCGGTTGGCCATTCGTAGGAGGTGGATTGTGTGTGGAGATTGTTCTCTTGGGCAGAGAGTGTGAGACAGAAGAAGAGAAGGTAAGTAAGATGTTTTTTCATGGAAAAAGGTTATGAAATGAAAAATGGAAAATGAAGAATGAAGAATAATGCCATCCGGATGGAGGTAAAATGCATTCTTCATTCTTCATTCCTCATTCTTCATTTTATTAAATACTCTGTTCGATGTTCCAAACGAAGGCGCGGAGGCCGAGCATTTGGTTGTCTTCATCGATTTTTTGGAGACGCTTCATAAGAACAGGCACCACATCGTCATCTACCATTGTGATGATGGCGCTGTTCATGGTAGGCCATGCGTGGCTGCCCAAATGTGGGTCTCCAGTCTTTGTGCCGCATCCTTGTGCTTGTTCTAGGAGAGTATAGCCGCGCACATTGCTTCGACTGAGCACTGCCAGCACATTCTCGTGCTGAGCTTGGTCGTATGCTATGAATACTGATTTCATATCTAATGAAAATTAAAAAGTAAAAATTAAAAAGGAAAAATGAAAGCCTCAAACTCTCTACAGAGAGTGAAAAGTGAAGAGTGAAAAGTGAAAAATGTAGAATGAAGAGTGAAAAATGTAAAACTAAAATTCATTCTTCATTCTTCACTCTACATTCTTCATTTAATTATTCTTCATTCTTCACTCTTCATTTTCTTTTATTCTTCAGCAACGAATTTGAGTTCTTCCTGAGCATGTTCTTTCCAGTATTCGTTCAGCTCACGCTGTTTCTTCATCTTCTTGCGCTGGTTCTTGATACCATTGCCACCGAAGATGCAATACATGGATGGAACATAGATGAGGGTGAGAATCGTTGAGATGGTCAAACCGCCGATAACGGCAACACCGAGTGGTCGCCACATCTCGGCACCTACACCATGACTCACTGCCATTGGCACCATACCGAGGATGGTGGTGAGGGAAGTCATGAGGATTGGGCGGAGACGGCTCTTGGCTGCTGCCACGGCTGCACGGATGAGTCCGTAGCCGCGTTCACGGAGCAGACGCATCATGTCGATGAGCACAATACCATTCTTCACAACGATACCGATGAGCATCACACCACCGAGCATCGACATGATGTTGAGGTTGGTGCCTGTGACGGTCAGTGCCAGGATGATACCCGAGAAGGCGAATGGCACGGAAATCATGATGATGAATGGATAGGTGAGGCTCTCGAACTGAGCTGCCATCACGATGAAGACGAGGAGGATGATGAGAATGGCAAGAGTACCGAGGTCGCGGTTGGAATCCTGTTGGTCTTCGTAAGAACCAGCCACCTGTACGGTCACACCACTTGGTATTTCCATTTCGTCAATGATCTGATTTCCCAGCTCAACACCATCGGAGAGGGCATAACCGTCCTTGAGCACGGCACGCACCGTGACGATACGCTGACGGTCCTTGCGCTCGATGGTTGGCGCGATGTCCGATTCCGTGATGGTGGCAATGTCGCGCACCTTCACATTTCCCTTAGGCGTAGGAATCAGCATGTTGTAGATGTCGTCGATGGAGACACGTGCACTTGGCTCGTAACGAACGAGGATGTCGTATTCTTCACCGTCCTCGCGATAATAGCTCATCAGGGCACCAGTGATGAGGCTTCGGACAGAAGATGCTGCCGTACTGACGCCAATGCCCAGCTCTGCCAATTTCTCACGTTGGAAATTCACCACAAGTTCTGGCGAGAAGTCAGAACGGGAAATGCTGGTCTGTCCCACCATTTCGTTCTCCTTGAACTTAGCCACCATCTGGTCGGCAACAGCCTTGGTGTCGTCCAAGTCGTAGCCGTAGATTTCGAAGGTGGCTGTTGACTGTCCACCCATGGCAGCAGCCTGACTACCACCGAGGTTGACTTGGTATTTTGCCAGTTCAGGCAACGACTTACAGTCTTCACGCATCTCGTCACAGATGGAAACGAGACCCTGTTTACGTTCGTTGGATGGCACAAACTGGATGTTGAAGCTTGCAATGTTCGAACCGTTGTTCTGCAGGGAAGCGAAAGTGTTGTTGTCGCCAGCCTGACCCACGGTGAAGTTGCATGCCTTGAGGTTGCTGCCATAGCGTTGCATCCACTTGTTGGCAAGTTGCTGAGCTATCTCCTTGGTCTTCTCCTTGCGCGTACCGATAGGCATTTCGAGGGTGACACCCACACGTCCTGAGTCGTTGGCAGGGAAATACTCGCTCTTGATACCCACCACCTTCATGATGACGATGGAGAGGATGAAGAATCCTAAGGAACCAAGGATGACTGTGGAACGATGGCGAACAGCCCAGTTGATTTTCTGCTCATACCACAAGTCGAGCTTGTCGAGCCAACGCTGCACAGGACCATATATTTTCTTGAACATCTGGCTTTGCTTCTTCTGCAAGCGCAGCATCTGTGAACAGAGCATTGGCGTGAAGGAGAGGGCAGACACTGTGGAAACCGTCATGATGATACACATCATCCATCCGAGCTGCTTGAAGAGCACACCCGACATACCGCTCACCATCGTCAGAGGGAAGAACACGGCAATCATGGTGAGCGTGGAGGCAATAACGGATACAGCCACCTCGTTCGTTCCGTGGATGGCAGCCTGCTTTGGCGACGACCCTCGCTCGATGTGGGTGGTGACATTTTCGAGCACCACAATGGCATCATCCACAACGTTACCAATGGCGATGGTCAGACACGACAGCGAAATCATGTTGAGCGAACCGCCTGTGGCATACAGATAGATGAACGAGGCGATGAGCGACATTGGGATGGTGATGGAGATGATGAGCGTAGCACGCCAGCGGCCCAGGAAGACGAACACCACGAGCACCACGAAAATCAAGGCATAAGTGATTGTTTCGGTGAGCGTGTCGATCGTGTTGAGAATGTTCTCCGAAGTGTTGATCATCACTTGCAGGTTCACGTCCGAAGGCAGGTTCTTCTGCAGGGTAGGGAGCATGTCGATGACCTTGTTGGAGATAGCCACGGAGTTGGCACCACTCTGCTTCTGGATGATGACGATGGCACCTTGCTTACCATTGGTGTAAGCCTCTTGCGCACGCTCTTGCACGTTGTCCACGATGCGAGCCACGTCGCGCAGATAGACCGCTGCACCGTTGTAGCTGCCCACAACCACGTCGTACATCTCTCTTGGGTCGTTGAACTCGCCTTCCGTACGCACCGTGTAGGTCAGCGAACCAATATCTATCGAACCACCCGTCGTGTTCAGGTTCTCAGCGGCAATGGCTTGAGCCACCTGAGCAGCGCTCAGTTTGTACGCCTCCATCTTCTCAGGGTTCATATAGACATTGATTTCGCGCTCAGGAGCACCCGCAATCGACACGGTACCCACTCCGTCGATACGTGCCAGAGGGTTGGCAACGTTATCGTCCAGAATCTTGTAGAGTGCCTGCTGGCTTTCCTCTGCCTGCACAGAGAGCAGCACGATAGGAATCATGTCCGAGGAGAACTTGAAGAGGATAGGCGTGTTGGCATTGGCAGGCAGGGAGTTGCTCACCATGTCGAGTTTGTCGCGCACGTTGTTCGTGAGGTCGTCGATGTCGTAGCCAAATTCAAATTCCATAGTGACAACGCTCACGTTCTCTCTCGAGTTCGACGTGATGTGCTTGAGGTGCTCCACCGAGTTGAGCGTATTCTCAAGCGGACGCGTCACGTTGTTTTCTATATCTTCTGCCGACGCACCGTTGTAGTATGTGAAGATGAGAATGGTGTTCGTCTCCACATCTGGATAGAGGTCGATAGGCAGTTTCAACAGCGAGAACAAGCCAAAGATGATGATTGCCAGGAAGCAGAGGCTTGTCATAATCGGTCTTTTGACCGCGCCTTCGTATAAACTCATTATGATTCGTTTTTAAAAAGGATGAGGCGGAAAGTAGTTTTCGCTTTCCTCAATTTCATTTAATTATCTCAACTTCACGTCCGTTGGCAAGACGAGCCTGACCAGCAGTCACCACCTGGTCGCCGTTCTCCACGCCGCTCAGGATTTCGTACTGGCCACCGATGTGTTGGCCAAGTTCCACCTTGTTGTAGCTCACCTTGCCATCCTTATACACATACACATAGCGGTCGCCAGCACCAATCTGCTTCACCACAGCCACGTCGGGCACGATGACGTGCTGCTTGTCGCCGAAGTTCACAGTAGCGTGGGCATACATGCCTGGGCGTACCTTCTGCGAGGAGTTGCCGATGGTCACCTCCACAGGGAAGGTGTGAGTCGTCACGTCGATGCTTGGATACACCGTAGTCACCTTTCCATAGAAGTTCTCGCCAGGGTAGGCATCGAGCTTGATTTCCACAGGCATTCCCCTTCTCATCTGCTTGTAGTAGGTTTCGGAAATGTTCACGAGCACCTTCACAGGGTTGGTCTGTTCGATGGTGAGGATTGGCTGAGCAGCATACATGTCACCATTGTCGTAGTTGCGGACAGTCACCACGCCCGAGACAGGAGCAGTGAGTTGCGTGTTCTGCACGAGCTGACGATACTGCGTCTCATACACGTTCAGTTGCATACGGGCATTGTCGAGCGCCAGTTTCGCATTGTCGAATTCAGCCTGCGAAGCGCCACCCACTTGGAACAACGCACTTGTGCGGTTGAACTCCGTCTTCACGTTTTCCAACTGGAGTTTCATGTTATCCACCTGCAGTTTGTTTTGGCGCAAGTTCGAAGCATCGAGCTGAACGAGCACCTGTCCCTTGCGAACCACGTCGCCCACATCCACTAAGATTCTTTCGATGCGGAGCGGAGCGTTAGGCGAGATGTTGTTCTTCACGTCGCTCTCCACCGTGGCGGAGTAAGTTTCTGTTTGAGGAATCGACTGAAGCTTTGCCGTTTCCACTTTCACCTGAGGTTTTTCATTGCCCTTCGCAGCATCCTTCTTGTCACCGCCGCACGAGCTAACCATCAATGCTGCAGCCAAGAGGAGTGCAGCCGAAATGTTCTTCTTCATATCTTAATCTTTATTATTTCTTCCTTGTTATCGTTAAGTGAACTAAAAAACAGAATTTTTTAGAACCCACCTTATTTCAAATAGGTCTCTCGTCCGAGCGTGTAGTCGAGGTCAGCACGGTTGTTGAGATAGTCATAGATGCTCTGGTTGTAGGTGAGTTCAGCCTGCGTCAGTGCCACCTCGCTCTGGTTCAGTTCAAGGATCGTTCCGCGTCCCACCTCGTAACGCTTCTCCGAAATCATCACAGCCTTGTCAGCCTGCTGCACAGCAGTCTTGTTGCTACCTATCTGAGCGATGCTCGAAGCCATGTTCTTGCTATAGCTCTGGGCAGCCATGTTCAGTTGGCGCTCCGTATTGATTCGGTTATCTTCCAGTTGCGCCATCTGGATTTTAATTTTCTTCAGTCCAGTCCAGTTCTTAGCCTTGTAGATAGGGATGCTCAGCACCAGCGTGAACGAAGCACTTGGCGCATATTCATAGTTCCACAAAGCCCAGTCCTTGTTGTAGAGCGATTGGTACTGACCCGTCAACTGGAAAGCCAAGGTAGGCATGAAGTTCGTGCGTTGGATTTTAAGACTGCGCTCTAATAGGTTCTTGTTCAGTTCAAACTGACGCAAGGAAGAGTTGTTCTGAAGCTCCTGCGAGAAGGAATAAGTCTCAGGCAATACGAGTTGGCTCTCGTAGTTCTTCAGCTGGTCGTTGATTTTCAAATCCACATTCTCCGTCACACCCATCAGCACCTTCAGTTGCAGCATGGCGAGCGTCATGCCCGTCTGCGCACTCGTCAAGGCAGATTCCATCGATCGCATCTGCACTTCAGCCGAAATCTTGTCGTATTCGCTCACTCTGCCCACGTTGAATTTCTTCTCCACCACCTCGTAGTTCTGCTTCGACGTCTTGAACGACTTCTGCATCACCTCGTAGCTGTCCTTCGCAAGGAGCGCCTGATAGTAAGCCTTCGACACTTGTTTGATGAGGTCGAGGCGACTCGAGCGAGCCTTTTCCTGCGCCAGTTTGATGTCGGCTTTCGTCAACTTCATGTTTTGGTAAACGGCAGGTGCAAACAACGGCATGCTGAGCGTTGCAGCAGCAGCCACCGTGTTCGTTCCGTCCTGACCCATCTTGAACTTCTGCGTACCAGCAGGCGTGTTCAGCTTCATTTCCGCAGCCAGCAACGTGTGTTGCAGGTTTCCAGTTACGTTCACTTCGGGCAACAGGGCCTGCCATGCCTCCTTGTCAGCCACCTTCTTCAGTTCGATGTCCTTGTCAGCCACCTTGATGGTTGGATTCTCAGCCAACGCAATCTCAATGGCTTTCTCCAGGTTCAGGTCCAGTGTGCCCACTGATTCCGTCTGAACCGACTCTTGTGCCTTGGTGCCCATCGCCATGATGGAAGCCATCAAGCACAAAAACAATCTTCTGCCTTTCGATTTCATTTTCTTGTTTCTACTGTGTCTTGTATAATGATTATAATTCTGATTCCATGCGCTTTTCGAGTCCTCCCTGCTTTCGCGAGGTCCCGTTTCAGCTGGTAGCCTACAGCAAAGAATACTTGCTGGAGTCAACGATTTCCAAACCCTTTGCGGTGCACACGCCACGAATGAAAGTCAAATCGAGCGTGTTCACAATACTCTCGAAGCCATATTGCTTGTAGAGCTCGTTGTCGAGAATCGCCCTGCAAAGAATGTCAAAAGTGTTCAGCAGCAAGTTATAGTCAATGTCGCTACGGAACAAGCCTTCCTTCACGCATTCCTCAATAAACATCAAGGCAAACTCGTTCTTCTCTTCCGACATCTGCTCCATGAACGGTATCAGTTGATCATATTTCTTGATGTCGCTCAGAAAAGCAGGATTCACCGCGTTGACCTCCTTCAGGCGACCGTGGTAGATTTTGATGAGGGTTTCCAAGGCGTTTTTGCTATCCTTGCGAATCTGCTCGAATTCCACCCGCCTTTGCTCATGGTTATATTTCAAGCATTCAATCAACAATCTTTCCTTGTCACCAAAGAGTTCATACAGAGTGCGTTTCGAAATACCCATGTCAGCAGCGATGTTATCCACTTTCACAGCCTTCAAACCTTTCTTCAAAAACTCGCCGAACGCATATTTCATGATGCGTTCCCTCTGTTTGATTCGGTTTAGTTCGTATTGATTCATCTTTTCGATTCTTATTTTCGATCCTTACGATCCTTATTATATATATATGTGTACCAAAGTACTTTCAGTGGAAGATGGGTCTATGAAAAACCGAGACAAAAAATGCCTAAACCCACACCACAATACCAAATTTTTTGCAAAGTTACGCAGAAAAACTAAGCCTTTCCAAAAAGTTTCCGCTCTTTTTTCCCTTTCTGGTCATTATTTAGCAATTATTCACATACTCAATCGCAAAAAGAGTATTTTTTATCTATAATCAATCACATTTACGAGTTGTTGCTATTAGAACAGAATTTTTAAAACGCACCTTCAGTCATATCATATAAAAGACGAAAAAGAGGTACTCTCACGAGCACCTCTTTTGTTCTCAATAAGTATTAATTTTTTTTAAGGTAAAAAGATTGTTTTTAGGATGCTGCAAAGGTAGAGAACATTTAGTAGAATTTATCAGTTTTTCGTATGTTTTGTAACATGTGTTTTCGCACACACGTGCTTTTTTGCCTTTTTAGCCAAAAAATTTTTCATCTTTTAACATTTTTCTCTCATGCAAACATGTCGAGCATGTAGGCTTCTGGATTCTTAGAAGCGCGTGGCTCTTTCTGCATTTTTTTCAAGTCAATGCTTTCCTCATCCCAATCGTCGAATGCCAATTCCAACTGGAAAACGAAGTTCTTTCTCAAGCCGTATGTCCCCCATTTCAACCGCTCGAACGGGGAATGCTTCTGGCGGCTCTGCGTCCACAAATACCGTTTCACACTCTCGTAAATCTTCCTGAAACGGCCTTTCGCATCGGTGTCGAACAAGTCGCAATTGCTATTGTAAATGATACGTGCCATCACTCCCACCCGCATTCCCTTGGGGTGATCCATCAGCAACTGTACCATTTCATTATAGTATTGGTTCTTCATTTCAATTTCTTCGACTTGTTTTCACGATATTTGCAAGATGTTACAAATAACGTCAATTTTCTCTAAACTGCCAAATTTTTCTAAACTTTTTCTCTCATTACTTCAACTCTACGGAGTTTTTTTTAGTGAAGAATGAATCAGGGATTTTAAGGATCTTAAAGGATTACTTTTCATTTACTTGGTCGCCTGCGGCTCGAAATGAAATTTAAAATTGAAACGTTAATTTTTTTTTAAAATTCTAAATGATAATTCTAAATGCAATTTCAAGCGAAGCGCCCCAAATCCTTATAAATCCTCTAAATCCCTGATTCGCT
>OMTC01000092.1 GCA_900313845.1 uncultured Prevotellaceae bacterium | reverse complement strand
CTCCACACTGAGGAATATCCAACTCCTGCTGCTCGTCCTCACTACTCTGTGCTGGACAAGACCAAAATCAAGAAAACCTACGGAATCGAAATTCCTTACTGGGAAGAAAGCCTCAGGGAGTGCGTCAGGGAAATTCTTGGTCAGGGATGATTTTTGTCAGGGATTTTAAGGATTTATAAGGGATTCTTGCCTAATGAAGGCATTCGGAAAAGGATTTTGAGGATTGCTAATGAAATGGATTTATGCTTTATGAGAATTTAACGAGGCAGATTATTGGGGCATATTATGATGTGTATAACACTTTGGGATATGGGTTCTTAGAACAGGTGTATCATAATGCTATGGTTAAGGAGTTGAGGAATCGAGGTCTGTCTTGTAAGAGTCAAAAGCATATAGATGTGTTTTATAAGAATGAAGTCGTAGGGTATTTTATTCCTGATATTATTGTTGAAGACAAAATAATTTTAGAACTTAAAGCGCTGTCGGAATTGACTGGTGAAGAGGCATCCCAAGTGTTGAACTACTTAAAAGCAACGGGAATGGAAGTTGGAATACTATTGAATTTTGGTGGACCTACTGCCTCTTTTAGAAGATACGATAATCATTTTGAAAAATAACAAATAGTAAAATTGGGGAAGTAGAGAGATAGGTTAATCCTTTAAAATCCTTAAAATCCCTGATTATATTTATGACTGATCAATGAATGAGATAGAAAGAAGAAGGACATTCGCGATTATTTCGCACCCAGATGCGGGAAAGACGACGCTGACAGAGAAGTTGCTGCTGTTTGGTGGTCAGATTCAGGTGGCTGGTGCTGTGAAATCGAACAAGATTAAGAAAACGGCTACCTCCGACTGGATGGAGATTGAGAAACAACGTGGTATCTCGGTTTCCACGTCCGTGATGGAGTTTGACTATAAGGATTATAAGGTGAACATCCTTGACACACCTGGTCACCAGGACTTCGCAGAAGATACGTTCCGCACGCTGACAGCAGTGGATAGTGCGATTATCGTGATTGACGGTGCCAAGGGTGTTGAGACACAGACACGAAAACTGATGACGGTGTGCCGTATGCGCAAGACACCAGTGATTGTGTTTATCAACAAGATGGACCGCGAAGGACGCGACCCTTTTGACTTGCTTGACGAGGTGGAAACTGAACTCCAAATCAAGGTACGTCCGCTGTCGTGGCCAATCAATCAGGGTGCTCGCTTCAAGGGAGTCTATAATATCTATGAGCAGAAACTGAACCTCTTCACGCCTGATAAGCAGATGGTGACAGAGAAGGTGGAAGTAGATATCAATAGCGACGAACTCGACCAGCGTGTGGGTGAAGATGATGCAGCCAAACTCCGTGAGGACTTGGAACTCGTGGAGGGTGTGTATCCTGAATTTGATGTCAACACCTATTTGGATGCAGAAGTGGCACCAGTTTTCTTCGGCTCCGCTTTGAATAATTTCGGTGTGCAGGAATTGTTGGATTGTTTCGTGGAGATAGCTCCAAATCCTCGTCCTACTACTGCTGAGGAGCGACTCGTGAAGCCGGAGGAACCTAAGTTTACGGGTTTCATCTTCAAAATTACTGCGAATATCGACCCTAACCATCGTTCATGTACGGCTTTTTGCAAGGTTTGTTCGGGCAAGTTCGTGAGAAATGCTCCATACTTGCATGTGCGCCAAGGAAAGACGGTGAGATTTTCGTCGCCTACGCAGTTTATGGCGCAGAAGAAAAGTACAATCGACGAGGCATATCCTGGAGATATTGTCGGTCTGCCCGACAATGGTATCTTCAAGATTGGTGACACGCTGACGGAAGGTGAACAATTGCATTTCAAAGGCTTGCCAAGTTTCTCGCCTGAGATGTTCAAATACATCGAGAATGCTGACCCTATGAGGACGAAGCAATTGGAAAAGGGCATCAACCAGTTGATGGACGAAGGTGTGGCTCAGTTGTTTATCAATCAGTTTAATGGTCGCAAGTTGATTGGAACGGTGGGACAACTGCAGTTTGAAGTCATCCAGTATCGTTTGGAAAATGAATACAATGCGCTTTGCAAATGGGAACCTGCGAGCTTGCATAAGGCTTGTTGGATTGAAAGCGACGATGAGGCTGAATACGAAAACTTCAAGAAGCGCAAGTATCAGTATATGGCAAAGGACCGAGAGGGTAGGGATGTGTTCCTGGCTGATTCGGGCTATGTGCTGATGATGGCGCAGCAGGATTTCAAACATATCAAGTTCCATTTCACGAGCGAATTCTAATCAGGGATGATAATCAGGGATTTGAAGGATTTTAATGGATTTTTAAGTACGATAGTCTATGTTGCAGGATGAAGTGAAAAAAGCGATTGAGGTGATGCGGAATGGTGGTGTCATTCTCTATCCTACAGATACCGTTTGGGGCATTGGTTGCGATGCCACGAACGAGGAGGCTGTGAAGCGAGTCTATGAAATCAAGCAGCGTGATGATTCGAAGGCGTTGATTTGCTTGGTGGATAGCGATGCACGGCTTTCTCGATATGTGCGAAAGGTGGCAGATGTGGTTTGGGATATGATTGAGATGGCAACCAAACCGCTGACCATCATTTATGAAAATGCCAATGGTTTGGCTCCCAACCTTTTGGCAGAAGATGGAAGCGTGGGGATTCGAGTGACCAACGAGGAATTCTCGAAGGAACTGTGCTTCCGTTTCCAAAAACCGATTGTTTCCACCAGTGCCAATATCAGTGGTGAACCAACGCCACAGACCTTTCAAGAGATTTCGGATGAGATTAAGAATGCGGTGGACTACGTGGTGAAATACAATCAAAAAAGCAAGGAAAAGCATCAACCTTCCAGCATCGTGAAGATTAAGGAGAATGGTGAATTCAAGATTATTCGTCCTTGATGCAGAAGAGTTTGGGCTTTTTGTTGAGAGATAATTAAAAAGAGTAAGCTATGGCAGGAATCGTTGGCGTTTTACGAAAGGAAGTGAAGGTGTTGAATGCCGTCACTGAATGGATAAAAGGTGGACATAGTCACCGTCTGATTGTCATACTCATTAGTTTGATGGTGGGTGTGTGTACGGCTCTTGCTGCGTTTGTCTTGAAGTTTCTGGTCAGTTTTATCCAGAATTTTTTGACCAACGAATTCGATGTGAGCAAGGTGAACGGACTCTACTTGCTCTATCCAGCCATCGGTATCTTCCTTTGCTCTCTTTTTGTGAGATATGTGGTACGAGATGACATCAGTCATGGAGTAACCAAGATTCTCTATGCCATTTCTCGAAAACGTGCTCGTATCAAGCGCCACAATCGTTGGTCGAGCGTTGTGGCAAGTGCTATCACCATTGGTTTTGGTGGTTCTGTCGGAGCCGAGGCTCCAATCGTGCTGACAGGCTCGGCTTTCGGCTCTGAAATGGGTAAGCGGTTCCATCTACCTCAGCAAACCGTGATGTTGTTGGTGGGTTGTGGAGCAGCAGGAGCAATCGCTGGTATCTTCAAAGCGCCTATTGCGGGATTGATGTTCGTGATTGAGGTGCTGATGCTCGACCTGAACATGGCTTCCTTGTTGCCGTTGCTTGTGACGAGTATCACGTCCGTTTGTGTGTCATACGCGCTTTATGGAACGCAGTCGATGTTCTCTTTCCATTTGGAAAAACCTTTCTCTATCGACATCATCCCGAGTTGCATTATGCTCGGTGTGTTCTGCGGACTCATTTCGCTCTATTTCACACGTGCGATGAATTGGATTGAGGGTGTCTTCGCAAAGCTTAAGAAGCCATTGCCAAAGTTCGTGTTGGGAGCGGTGATTTTGGGCGTTCTCATTTATTTTCTTCCAGCACTTTATGGTGAGGGCTACGAGGTGATTGGGCAGTTGATTAACAATGCTTCGGCTGACGAAATCATGCACAACACCTATTTCTATGGACAAGGAGAACGCAGTCTGTTGATCTATCTTTCGCTTGTGTTGTTGATGAAAGTGTTTGCATCTTCAGCCACGAATGGAGGTGGAGGATGCGGTGGAGTGTTTGCACCAAGTTTGTTCGTTGGTGCCATAGCGGGCTTTGTTTTCTCCTCACTTTGGGATTTTGTTTTCCGACTCAATCAAGGAACGTTTGGTTTCATCCTTCCTGCCAACTGCGCCCTTTATGGTATGGCAGGACTGATGTCGGGTATCATGCATGCCCCATTGACGGGTATTTTCTTGATTGCCGAACTGACTGGTGGATACCAACTCTTTGTGCCGATTATGATTGTGTCGGCAGTGTCTTACCTTGTCATTTGTGCATTCGAGCCTCATAGTATCTATGCCATGCGTTTGGCGCGTCGAGGCGAGTTGCTCACGCACGATAAGGATGATGCCATTTTGACTGTATTGAATTTGGATTCTCTCATAGAAAAGGATTTTCTTTGCGTGAAACCCGATTGGAACTTGTCGAAAATCGTGACTGCCATTGAGAGTTCTCGCCGCAACTTATTCCCAGTCGTGAACGAAGGCGGACAATTGATTGGAGTGATGTCGCTCGATTCGGTTCGCCATTATATATTCCGTTCAGAACTCTATCATAAGTACAGCGTTTCCAATTTTATGAAGGAGGCGCCAGCCATTTTGACCTCAACCGATACGCTGAAGGTGGCAACAGAGAAATTTGATGAGACCAAGGCGTGGAGTCTTCCTGTGGTGGATGACAACGGTCGTTTCGTTGGATTCATTTCGCGTTCGGGTCTTTTCAATTCTTATCGCAAGACACTGGTAGATTTTACGGCGGAATAGTCTCTATTGAAAATGTGATATATAAATAAACTAAGGATATGAAAAAGGAAGAACTGAGAATCGTCTATATGGGAACGCCTGATTTCGCTGTGGAAAGTCTTCGTGCCCTTGTTGAAGGTGGATACAATGTGGTGGGTGTTGTTACGATGCCAGATAAACCAATGGGTCGCCACGGAAGTGTACTTCAGCCAAGTCCTGTGAAAAAATATGCTTTGGAAAAAGGCTTGACAGTGCTTCAACCTGAGAAGTTGAAGGATGAAACCTTCTTGGACGAACTCCGTGCTTTGAAGGCAGACTTGCAGATTGTCGTTGCCTTTCGCATGTTGCCTGAAGTGGTGTGGAACATGCCACCGATGGGTACCTTCAACCTCCATGCTTCCTTGTTGCCTCAATATCGTGGAGCTGCCCCAATCAATTGGGCTGTCATCAACGGCGAGACTGAGACGGGTATTACGACTTTCTTCTTGAAGCACGAAATAGATACGGGTAAGATTATCCAGCAGGTGCGTGTGCCAATTCATGAGACTGATAATGTGGAAGATGTGCACGACAGACTGATGCTGCTCGGCGGACAGTTGGTTACGGAAACCGTTGACAATATCCTTGCTGGCACTATCCAGCCAATCGACCAGAGTGAACTTGTGGGTGATGATGTGGAACTGAAGCCTGCTCCGAAGATTTTCCACGAGACTTGTCAGATCAATTGGAACCAACCAATGAAGAAAGTCTATGATTTCATTCGTGGCTTGAGTCCATATCCTGCTGCGTGGTCGGAATTTGAGGATGCCAAAGGCAAGAAGCAATCAGTGAAGATTTTCTCCACGTCGATGGTGGAACGTGTCTTTACGGCTTCGGAATTGATGCCAAAGCCAGGCGAGATGTTGACTGATGGCAAAACCTACCTCCATGTGATGTGCCAAAACGGTTTGTTGAGCATCAACGAACTCCAGATGGCTGGTAAGAAGCGTATGCCTATTGCCGACTTCCTTCGTGGTTTTGAAATGAAAGAAAGAATGGCATTTATTGCGTCAGATTGTTAAATCTTTCCTAAAAAACGCAAAATAATGGTGAAAAAGTTTTGATTTTTCTTTAAAAAGCTGTTACTTTGCGTCGAATCAGAAAAAATCTGAGATTAATATTAACTTTTAAACCCATTATTGCCTATCGGAGAAACATTACGCTAAACCAAATACCGGCAGCTTAATGAAAAAGATTAAGGAACAAACCGACGAACAGTTGGTAAGTTCATACATTGCAGGCAATAATGCAGCTTTCGATGCTTTACTTCACCGCTACGAGAGCAAAGTATTTACCTACATAGCATATTCTGTTCGAAGCGAGGAATTGGCTCAAGACCTGTTCCAAGAATGCTTTATTAAGATTATCACAAAACTACAAAATGGTCAATACACGGAGAATGGAAAGTTTGCTTCGTGGGTGATGCGTATTGCGCACAATCTGATTATAGATTATCATCGTCAAAACCAAACCAAGACTGAAATCTCCAACGATGAAGTTGAGATCGATCTCTTCAATCATGCTTCTATTGCAGTGGATGAGAATCGCGAGAAGGAAATGATTGACCAGCAGGTGTTGGCAGACATCAAAGCACTTATCAAGTTGCTTCCAGAAAGCCAGCGCGAAGTGGTGCTGATGCGCTACTACGACGAGTTGAGTTTCAAGGAGATTGCAGAGAAGACGGGCGTCAGTATCAATACGGCGTTAGGACGTATGCGCTATGCACTCATCAATCTGCGTCGCTTGGCCGACAAGTACGATGTGAGCGTTGCAGTTTAATAAATTGAATAAATACCAATTTGTGCAGTGATTGCACTTGCAATACTTTTATTTTAATAAAACATTTGCAGGTACGGACTTCGGTTTTTCTTGAACCGGTCCGTACTTTTTTTGTTTGATTAGACACGTAAACAGAGGTTCTCTTCACTGAGTCCTAACCGATGTCCCGGATTATTTCACGAAAACCTTCTTTCCGTTCTTGATGTAAATGCCTTTGGCAGGATGATTCACACGTTGTCCGTTCAAATTGTAAAAGACATTGTCTGAAGTAGTTTCTTCGTTGTGCATGGCATAGATGGCCGAAGGTACAGCTACAAAGAAACGGTGCTGAATGGCTGGGCTCCATTCACCATTGTTTTGTGCGATGGCACGAATCGTTACCCATTCTCCCTCTTGTTCTTGAAAATTGACATTCTCTCCCTTGTAGAGTTCTGCCGATGTAGATAGATGCCCTTTCGTATCGGCACCTG
>OMTC01000313.1 GCA_900313845.1 uncultured Prevotellaceae bacterium | reverse complement strand
TGGCTCTACTGGTGTGCCGAAGGGTTGCCAGCTGTGTCATGGCAATATGGTTTGTTACTGCCATTGGTATCAGCGTTACGTTGAATTGAAGGCTGGAAGCCGCGTGGCTGCATACGCCTCTTATGGCTTTGATGCTTGCATGATGGACATGTATCCTGCACTGACTTGTGGCGCTACGGTACATATCATTCCAGAGGAAATACGCCTCGACTTCATTGCGCTGAACGACTATTTCGAGCGCGAGCAAATCACCCATTCGTTCATGACAACGCAAGTGGGCTATCAGTTTGCCACTACCATCGAAAACCATTCGTTGTTCCATCTCTCAGTGGGTGGTGAGAAACTGGCATCTTTGGCTGTTCCTACCAATTTCGGTTTCCATAATTTTTATGGTCCTACGGAGTGCACGATTGCTGCAACCGCTTACACGTTGAAGGAATACTTGAACGATATTCCAATTGGACAGGCGCTCGACAACATGCGTCTCTATGTGGTGGATAAGCAGGGACGCAGGCAGCCTGTAGGTGCTTCGGGTGAGCTTTGGATTAGTGGACCACAGGTGGGTTTGGGCTATTTGAATCGTCCTGAGAAAACTGCCGAAGTATTTATTGCCAATCCATTTACGAAGGAAGAAAAATACGCTCGTGTTTATCGAACGGGTGACATTGTGCGCTACCTTCCTGACGGAAACATCCAGTTCATTGGTCGTCGCGATGGACAGGTGAAGATTCGTGGTTTCCGCATCGAACTGAAAGAGGTGGAGAGCATCATCCGCCAGTTCCCAGGCATCAAGGATGTCACCGTGCAGGCTTTCGAAGACGAGAATGCTGGTGGCAAGTTCATTGCTGCCTACATCGTCAGCGACGAAACCATCAACATCGATGCGCTCAATCAGTTCATTCTTGAGGAGAAACCGCCTTATATGGTTCCTGCTGTGACCATGCAGATTGATGCCATTCCTCTGAACCAGAATCAAAAGGTGAACAAGAAGGCGTTGCCAAAACCTGAGGTTTCATTATCCTCAGCCATGGATGATGCAGGCAGTGCACCACTCAATGTGCTGGAGCAGCAAATCATGGATATGGTATCAGGCATTGTGGGACATAGCAATTTCGGTATCACTACGGTGCTGGGCTATGTAGGTCTGACATCCATTTCGTCAATCAAACTCGCTGTCCTCATCAACAATCGATTTGGAGTGACGCTTCATGCAAAGGAACTGGTGAAGACGGGTTCCATTCAGTCTATAGAGAATGAAATCCTCAAGCATTTGCTCAGTTCTCAGAACGAGGCTCCCGAAACGGCTGACGCTCAGTCATCTTCTTCTCAGCCACAAAGCCTGTCGTATCCGCTCAGTGATCCACAGCAAGGTGTGTATGTGGATTGTCTGAAGAATCCTGCTTCTACCACCTATAACATCCCGATGATGACCAAGTTGCCTGAAGGCACTGACATCGAGAAAATCAAGTCAGCCATTCGCACCTTCGTGAAATATCATCCGGAACTCACCATCAGTTTCGGTAGCGAAGGAACAGAAGTGGTTCAGACACTTCATCCCGACATGGAGTTCGATATTCCTGTGCTGAAATTAAGTGAGGAGGACATCGAACATGAAAAGCGGGAGTTTGTGAAGCCGTTCAATCTGAATCAGTACCCACTTTTCCGCTTTGAAATCATAGACACTTCCAAGTCTTGCTATCTGCTATTCGACTTCCATCATTTGGTAGCCGATGGTGCTTCCATCGACCTTTTCTTCCGCCAGTTCTGCGACCTGATGGAAGGAAAGGAAATCGATGCCGAGATGATGAGTTATGGCGAGTTTGTAGAGACAGAACGAAAGGCTGACAAGTCGGAAGATGCACAATTCTTCCTCGAGCAACTGAAGGATGTGGAAGGCGTGACCGAACTGACTTCCGACCTCATCGCTCCTACTTCAGGCGAGGATAATCAAGGAAAGGCAGCCACAGTGACTGCTCCTATCGATTGGAATGAGGTGGAAGCGTTCTGTCAACAACACGGAATCACTGGAGCCCACCTGCTCCTTTCGTCGGTGTTCTACACACTCTCCCGTTTTGCAAACTCTTCGGATGTCACACTCGTCACCATCAGCAACGGACGTTCCAATATTTCCATCTACAACACGATGGGAATGTTTGTCAACACGCTTGCCATGCGTGCCAAGATTTCGGATGAAAAGGTGCTCGACTTTATCAAAAACACCAGCCGAACGTTTGACGATACCCGAAGCCATGAGAATTATCCGTTTGCCAAGATAGCTGCCGACTTCGACCTTTCTGCCGAAATCATGTTCGCTTATCAGATGGGTGTCATGGACGAATACACCATCGATGGAAAGCAACTCCTTTTGGAGAGTCTCGAGGCCCAAGTACCTAAATTCCCTATTGCCATTTTCATTCAGGAGGTAAACGGACAACCTTCTGTGCAGCTGGAATACGACGATAGCAAATACAGCAAGGACATGATGCAGCAGTTGGCAATTTCCATCGTCAATGTAACCCAGAACTTGATGGAACATGCCGATGCACCACTCACCAGCATTTCGCTCATCAATGCGGATCAGTTGGCTCAACTCGACAGCTTCAACGACAACCACGTGGCATTCGATGCGTCGCAGACCATTGTCTCGCTCTTCCGTCAGCAAGTGGAAAAGTATCGCAATCACACTGCTGTGGTTTACGAAGACCAGCGATTCACTTACGAAGAAGTTGATGCTCTTTCCAACAAGATTGCCCAGCATCTCATCAGCAAGGGTGTGAAGCAAGGCGACGTGGTTTCCGTCCTCATTCCACGCTGCCAGTGGATGCCGATTGCCTCGCTCGGAGTGCTGAAGGCGGGTTGTGCTTATCAGCCTCTCGACCCAAGCTATCCAGAGGAGCGCTTGAATTTCATGATGAAGGATGCCGATGCCCAATTCCTCATCGCAGACGAGGAACTTCGTCCTGTCGTGAATGAATATGAAGGCGAAGTGCTGCTGACAAAGGATATTGCAGACCTTCCA
>OMTC01000188.1 GCA_900313845.1 uncultured Prevotellaceae bacterium | reverse complement strand
CCTCTGCATTGTCCTTCGTGCGGATGCTTTGCTGCATGAAGTCCTGTGCACTTTGGAAATCGCCGTCGGTGAATCTCATCACGCCCAGGTTGTAGAGTACTTTCTGCTTTGCCTGAATGATTTCAGCGCTCGGATTCTTGATTTTGTTGATGGAAGCAAGGGCGGCAGGGTAGTTCTTCGAGGTGAAATACACTTCCGTGAGGTGCTTGCTCACTTGGTTCTTGTATTGTGAGTTCGGGAATTTGTTGAGGAAATTCTCGAAGGTCGATACCGACTCCCCGAATCCCATCGTGCTACCCTCGTGCAGCAGTAGAGCATAGTTGTAGAGTGCCTCTTCCTGTACCCTCGAGTCGAAGTACCCTCGAGTCGAAATCCATCTCCGATGCCTGTTGGAAAGCCATGCGTGCTTGGTTCTTGTTTTGCAGGTTGATATATGAGATACCTGCATGAAGCCATGCATTCTGACTCATGGCATCGCGCTCGCTACCCGCACTGGCACTCAGTGTTGGTGCTGCACTGCCGTAAGCCTTCGTATGGAAATAGCTCATGCCGAGTTTGTAGAGAGCAGTGCGCTTAGGCGATGACTCTTCGTCGGTGTATTCCTACCATATTGCTGGTTGTAAGCACGAATCTTGTTGAGTGCATCCTGACTGCGTCCCAACTGCTCGTAGCAGTCAGCCATATAGACGGGTGCTTTCTTCTTGTAGTCGAAAGTGTTTTCCACCGCTTCGAAATCCGACAAAGCGCTTTCGTATTCTCCCTTGGCATATTTCACGTAGCCCGTGTAGTAAAGCACATCCACTTGGTGCGATTTCGATTCTTCCAAACTCTTCAGAATCTGTTCCGCCACGTCGATGTTGCCCGTGTTGATATAGGCAATAGCCTCGTAGAGACGAGCCTCTTCCGACTCCTCCTCGGGCACATTCACCTCGCTTTGTTCGTGATAGATAGAGAGTGCTTCGCTATATTTCCCTTCGCGCACCAAGAGGTTGGCACGCACGAGGCGAAGTCTGTCGGCGTAGGGGTCCAATCGATGAGTTTTCAAGAATTTTGCAATCCTCTCTTCGGTTCCTGATTCGTTGAGATAGTAATCGCAAATCAATTTTTCGCCCTCCTCCTTGGAGTTCTTCAGCAACAGTTTGGCGGCATAGTAGTGTCCCTCGTCGAGCAGACGACGAGCCTCTTCCTGTCGAAGCGACTGGGCATTGGGGTCTGCGTGGTGCTGGGCAAAACCAAGCATCGGACTGATTGCCATGAGCAGAGCGATGAAGTGTTTTCTTTTCATGTTTTATGGGGTGTTTGTTATTGTATATCCTCTTAGACTTTTCCTTTTTTCTTGAGCTCAAGGAAGCGTTGGAGACCGATGCGGGCAGAGTGGAGTCCGAAGTCCTCCACTTTGATGTTTTCGGGTTTCTCCCACCAGCAAGCAGCCACGTCGTCGTTGGCTTTGAGCTTGGCATCCGAAGGAATCAGCACATGGAAGAAGCAATCGCAGGAATGAATCGTCAATCCCGAATACAGATAAGTATTTGGCAGAGAAAACAATATTTTCAAGTTCTCATTGCTTTCACCATCCTCGGAGTAACTACTCCCCTCTCCCCTCGGAGAGGGGCCGGGGGTGAGGCTTTTTCTTTTCTCTTCTTTCAGACAGGGGCCGGGGGTGAGGCCTCTCCATCCCGTTTCCTCCTCAATTTCCCTCACCACTGCCTCTTCGAATCCTTCGCCTGGATCGACGAATCCACCGATGAAATCGAGTGTTCCCTTGGCTGGCTCCTCCCCTCTACGTGCCACGAGCATCTCACCTTTCTCGTTCTCGATGATGGCGATGACTGCCGCCGCTGCATTGAAATAGTAGGTGAAGCCACACGCTTCGCAGTGCTTCGACTTGAAATCGTGCACCACGAATTGATTTGAGCCACATTTGGGGCAATAATTCCATTGTTCCAGGTAATGCATACCTTTGTCGTGATTTATCTCTTGAAAACGTTTTCGTTTGCGAAGATACAAAAAAATACTCTTACAAGAGTATGCAAGACGCTTTTTTATTGTAACTTACGAAAAATTAAGACTTTTTAGGGAGGAAATCCAAAATCAGAAGAACGAATCGACCCGACCTTTCGTTCATCCTTTCAGAAGCGATTGCGTGGACAAACTGAAGCGCTCCTTTGGATTTAACTAGTTGCCGAGCGCTCGCTGAAGCGATAACGAGCCTTCGGCGTTGCGACGGCGAGCGCTCGCCATAATTCTTTTGAGCCCTCGTCTTTTCAGTAAATCCCATATCGCGCTCGAGTCAATCCGCAGAAAAGCATCAGTAAATCCACAGTCGGGCATCAGTACGTTCATTAAAAAAATCCTTCAAATCCTTCAAATCCTTGATAAAATTCATTGCATCGCAGATTAATCAAGGATTTGAAGGATTAGAAGGATTTTCTTATCCAAAATGGATTCTTATCAGTAGAATTTGCTTTATGTTATTGGTGAGCAAATTGCCTGAACCTGAAGGTGAAGAAGATGTCGCCTGCAGTGACTACCAACTGGAGAGGTCTTTCTTCATCTGTTTCATTGGCTTTGAAGATAACTCTCAGTTTGTTTCCACTCGTCTCAGCTTTAAACCAGTCAGCCGATATGGTATGATAGTCATTCGCATCGTGAGCATATCTTTCATCGCGTGACGATGCACTTGACATCCAAGGGCCCGAATAGTTTCGGCAAGAGAAAGTGAATTCGGCCCCAGTTTCGGGAACAAGATAAACGCCCTCGGTTTTCTGTACTGGTACTTCCGGTCCCCATATCATAGGTGCCCAATCTCCATCGCGTGCTTCTTTGCTGCAAGAGGCGAGGGAGAGAACGGCAAGCAATATCAATGTCAGTCTCAAGTATTTCATCGTTTTCATTTCTTCTTGGGAATTATTCTGACTGAATGTCGATGATGTCTTATTTCCTGAGAACTTTCTGCCCGTTAGTTATCACGACACCTTTGGCTTTGCCGTTGGCAGACGTGCCGTCGATACGATAGATGTGAGCAGAACCTTCGCTCTGGCTGTTATTAATGTTGTTCACTTTTGTTGAGATACCGCCCGTTTTCTCGGCGAACTCAGCACGAGCCTTTGCCAACTGTTCGATGAAGCGCTCGTGGTTGCGAATCATCTGATAGAGCACGGAGCCAGCCATTCTACCTGCATCGACGTCGCTTTGCCAGTGGTAGCCAGCGATGACGCGGCTCTGTCCGAACTCATAGCCACGTGCCAACAGGGCTTCCATTGCTTTTGGAGAAGTGTTGATATCTGCCAGCAACAATGCAGCAGTCCAACCAAGTACGGTGTGTCCTGAAGGGTAGGAACCTTCATAACGGTGCTTCTCTTCCTTTTCTGGAACGATGGTGCCTTCGTTGTAGTAGGTGTAAGGGCGCATGCGATTGAAGAATACCTTCGCGTCGGTGTGAATACTGTCGCATGAAGCGCAGACATCCTGCAAGATGGTGTATATTTCGGGAGTGTCTTCCTTGGTGATTTCCAAACCAAAGATGCCGCTGAACTCCGCGATGATGGTTTCCATGCTATACACTGCATCACGCTGAGCCTGAGCACAGCGTGCCTCATCAAGACGCATCAGCTTTCCCCAGAGATACTGTGACTGGTCTGCAACGAATCTGGCAGACTCAAATGCTGGTGGGGCTGGCAGGATGTTAGCCAAATTAGGTAATTCAGCCTTTGTGAAATACGCATGTCCATTCTTCTCGTCGCCTGCTGCCTGAACGCTGATGGTGCCGCAAAGCACAAATGTTACGGCTAAAACTAAAAATCTTTTCATTGTATTGTCTTTTTTTATAATTGGGAATACTGTGATTGTAGATAAGTTATAAAGTGATTCTTTCCAAATCGTCTGGCACCCAAACGCGACCACTATAAATAGTCTCTGCCTCGGCTGTATATCTCTTTTTCCGAGTCTCGAGCATTTTGTCCACAGAGTGATACAGAATAAGATTGCCAACTCCTAATTCTTCAGCCAAACGTGCTGCATCGAGTACGGTGCTGTGATGCTTCTCGTATGGTTGGAATTGTTCGCGGTCTTGATACAAGCAAAAAGCCTCGCTCATCAACCAGTTTGCACCTTCAGCATATTGTCGGCACTGAGGACTGAATGGCTCATCACCCAGACAGCACAGGCGTTGCCCGTCGGACAACTTTGCTGTAAAGCCGAACTGAAGCTCATTCGTGGAATGGATGTCGAAGCATTGAATTGGGAAGCCTCCTGCCTCGAATTGTTCTCCATCGCTTAGATAATTCATCGTCACGTAGGTTCCGATGCCTGCTACGTCTTTTGGACGAAGAGTCTGGCGACAAATGTCCGTCAACAAGTCAAGTACCTTCTTGTGGCTCCACACGCGGAGAGGGTATCGAAACTGGAGTGCCATGCGTATCATCCAGATGCAACCCAAAAGATGGTCGGTGTGGGCATGGGTAACAAAGAGGTCGTTGATGTCCTCGCAGGGTATTTCAGCCTTTTCCAGTTGGGTGAGGATACCATTACCTCCACCTGCATCAACAAGCAGCACTCCCTCTTTGCCATGAAGAGTGAAGCAAGTGTTGTAGCATCGGGTAGCCAGTGCGTTACCTGTGCCAAGCATGGTGATGTAGTTGTTTTCTTGATGCATGTATAGATTCCAATCCTTACAAAAAGACGAAATCCCGCCTTGGTGCGCATTGTTAGGAGGCGTGGCGGGAATAGTCGGTGCAAAGGTACTGCTTTTATTTGAAATGGCTAAACTTTTGGGGAGAAAAAGAATGAACTTAAGCCCGTATCGCCTTAGATTTCGGGAACTTTATCATTTTGGAGTGTGTTATTTACGCTAAAAGCATGAAATAATGGTAATTTTTTTCCTTGTTTCCATTTTTGTTTTTATATTTGCAGCATAAATAAATTTTTAAGGTAGGTTCTACAAATATCCTCGGTTTTCTTATCCCGAACTTTTTGTATATTTCATTTCATAATTTTATTATTGACGATGACGGCACAGAATCCTTATTTGCCGCTTTGGGAACATCTGCCTGACGGCGAACCTCGTGTGTTTGAGGACCCTGACCAGCCTGGTAAGTACCGTGCTTACATCATTGGTTCTCACGATGTGACTTACACTGCCTACTGCGGTCCCGACATCCGTATGTGGTCGGCACCCGTTGAGGACTTGTCGCAGTGGCGCGACGAGGGTTCCATTTTCAAGTGGTTCGTCGGTGGTCAGTGGGACACGATGTTTGCTCCTGACTTGGTGGAAACTGTTGACCGTGTAACGGGTAAGAAGACTTATTGGCTCTATCCACACAGTCGTGGTTGGCGCCGCGTAGCTATGGTCTGCAAGGGCGACCGTCCAAATGGACCTTTCACTCCTGTCAACCTGACGGAGGACGGTACGCAGTGTGTGCCTGGCTCGCTCATCGACTTCGACCCATCGGTGTTCATTGAGAAGATTAACGACAAGAAAGACCCTGATTACAACATTGGTTATCGTGCTTACGTCTTCTATGGTTTCCAGCACTCCACTGCTTGTCAGCTCGACCAGAAGACCATGTATTCGAAGCGCGAAGGTACGGAACTGATTGACCCGTTCATCCCTGCCAGCAGCCAAGACGGTCGATTGCTCGACAAGGAAGGCTCTGAATACAAGGCTCTCTACAAGGGTCAGAATCCGCTCGACTTCAATTTCTTCGAGGCATCGAGCATTCGTCAGGTTGGTAACAAATATGTGATGGTGTTCTCGGGTTACTCTGGTAAGGAGTACGGACTGGGCAACACGAACAGTGCTTTGCGCTATGCATACGGAGATTCTCCTCTCGGTCCTTGGCGTTCGGGCGGTGTGCTCGTTGATTCACGTGGTGTCGTTCCAAATGCAGACGGTTCGAAACTCATCACCACTAACGCTGCTCATAATACTCACGGCTCCTTGCAGGAGATCAATGGTCAGTGGTACGTGTTCTACCATCGTCCACCACGTGGCTTCGGCAATGCCCGTCAGCCAATGGTTGCTCCTGTGAAGATTACTTGGGACAAGAAGCCTGTTGCCAAGGGTGGTCAGGTGCGCATCACCGGTTACGACCCATTCGTGAAGAACA
>OMTC01000246.1 GCA_900313845.1 uncultured Prevotellaceae bacterium | reverse complement strand
AAGAATTCTGCCTTACGAGTGAAGAAATTGTCGCAAGCAGCACGGAAACGCTCGAAGATTTTCACGTTCATCTTCTGAGGAGCGAAACCGATGGTCTTCCACTCAGCCTGAAGTGCAATAATCTTGTCGGAGATGGCGTTCCAATCAGCGAAAGTCTTGAGGGAATCGAGTTCGAAACCTTCCACTTGGTCGCAAATGGCGGATTTCTTCTCCAAGTTCTCCAATTCCTGAGCCTTGCGTGATTCGAAATACTCCTGATGACGCTTGTTGATAATTGTGGAAGCCGCCTTGAAACGGTTCCAAATGCCTTCGCGAAGGTCGCGCTCCACAGGACCGATTTCACGGAATTCCTGATGGAGTTGCTGAAGTTTGCGAGATGCAGAAACCACATCTTCTTCCTCCTGCAACTTCTCGGCACGCTCACAAAGGGCGGTCTTGAGTTCAAGATTCTTCTTGAAGTCGTAAGCACGGAATTCGTTGTTGAGCTTCAATGTGTCATAGAACTGCTCAACATGCAATTGGTAAGTTTTCCAAAGGTCAGTTGCCTTCTCTGCAGGCACACTCTTGATTTCATTCCACTGCTGCTGGAGCGCCTTGAAATCGTTATATGATTTGTTCACCTCATCTGGAGTGGCAAGGATTTCCTTGATTTTCTCGATGATAGTGAGTTTCTTTGCATAATTATCCTCTAAGGTTTGCACCTCTGCCTCATGCTGAGCAGCACGCTTCTCACGAATAGCAGCCATGTAGTCCTTGAAAGCAGCCTCATCCGTGTTAGGGGCAGGCATGTAGGCATCAGGATCACCGCCGCCGTCGATGTATGCCTTATAAGCATCCTCGCTCTGCTGCTTCTGAATACGGTAGAAATTGCTCTTCAAAGCTTCCACCTCCTGACGAGAGATTTCATCTTCGCCCTCCACGATTTCCTTGAGGCGGGCAATGATTTCTTCCTTGGTCTGGTAGTTAGAATACTTCTTCGATTCTTCATCCTGCTCATCTGCCATTGGTTCAGGCATTTCTTCATCTTGAGCTACAGGTTCCTCCTCTGCTGCTACGGGTTCTGCTGCCTCTGTTTCCTCTGCAGCAGGAGCTTCCTCTGCAACAGGGGCTTCTTCGGCAATAGGTTCTGCTGGTGCTGCTTGTTCGGCTGCAGCCTCAGCCTCTGGTTGCTCAACTTCAGTTGCTTCTGGTTCGGCAACTGCTGTTTCTTCAGGAGATGCGACTGGAGTTTCCTCTACAGCGCTTGCATTTTCAGCCAATGGTTCCTGCTGGATTTCCTCATTGGTCTTTTCGATGTCTGTCATCGTTGGGAATGATTAAGTTAAAAGAATGTGTGAGAGCATCAGGAAAAGCACCTCACTCGTTAGTTTTAAACACACTTATATGTGCAAACTCTTAGGAATCTGCACAATAATGGATGCAAAACTAATAAATATTTCTGATTATGTAACTCTTTTTAGCGTTTTTTTTCAAAATTATTTCAAAAACGACTCAAAGAAGTGATGAAAAGACCCGCTGTTGAGGGTGTAAATATAAATAACGGATGCAGGAATGGCTAAAAGAGAGGAATCGAAACGGTCGAGCATACCGCCATGACCTGGCAGAATGTTTCCCGAATCCTTGATACCCAACTTACGCTTCAACAACGATTCCACAAGGTCGCCCCAAGTGCCAAACACAACTACAACCAAAGCCAAACCGCCCCAAGCCAAACGATTGAGGAGTTCGCTCTGCGCATTGAAATCCTGACTAAAAGAAGCAATGATTTGGGATGCCACAATGGCTACAAACGCACCTCCTACACTACCCTCCCACGATTTCTTTGGAGAAATGCGAGGGAAGAGTCGGTGCTTACCCAGCATACTGCCAAAGCAATAGGCTCCTGTGTCGCTCGACCAAAGGAAAATGAAAACGGACAATGAGAAAATCCATGTATATGTCACCATCGGCGTGCCGTATTCCCCTGAAGGAACCACCACGAACGACATCGTGTTGAGCAAAGCAAATGGAAGTGCTACATAGAGTTGAGCCATGAAAGAAAAAGCCCAATTCTGAATGGAATTCTCACGGTCGAAATACAATTCAGAAATCAACAAATATAACAAAGTGAGGATGTAGGGCACAAAGATGCCTGCATCCATCACGTTGAGATTGAATCCAAGAACAGCAAAGAAGAAATAGACAGCTGCCACTGTGGTGATGAAACGATTGACCTGCAAACCAGCGTTTCGATTAACAATGGTACAGAATTCCCATGTTGTCATACCTGTGATGACAGCAAAAAGCACTGCAAAGGTCTGAGGGCCGAACACCATGCAGCCCACCAAAAGAAGTACAAATACCGCACCGGTCAATGCGCGAACTATCAAATTAGACTTCATTGCTATATGTAATTAAAACACTGAGTTACAGAATTAGTCGAACAAGCCACGATTCTGCTTCGGAGCATCGGAAGAAGATGCTTCAGAAGCGTTAGCATCGGCTTTGGAAGATGCCGAGGAATCCTTCGCATTCGCAGCAGGATTGGAATCTTCGCTTGCAGGGATTGAAGCGGTGGAGGAAGTGGTCGATTCATCAAGAACTACTGCACCATCAGCATCTGTAGGAACATCCTTACCACTCTGCTTTGCCTTTTCCACTACTGCATCGATGGCTTTCTGACGAATGATTTCCTCATTCTCATCCACATATTCCGTTGGATCTTTCTTTTCACCCGTATGCATTCTGCGTTCCGCATCATTGAGCGCAAGGATTTCGTCGGTACGCGACACCCAAGGACGCTTACCAAAGATGCGCTCCACATCCTCGGCAAAAATCACTTCCTTGTCGATGAGCAACTGAGCCAATTCAGCATGTCCCTCCTTGTGTTCACGCAAAATCTTCTTGGCACGCTCATACTCCACGGCAATGAGCTTCTTCACCTCAACGTCGATGAGTTCAGCAGTATGCTCACTGTATGGTCTATTGAACTGATACTCTTGATTATTGTAATAGCATAAGTTTGGCAAGGACTCGCCCATACCCGCATAAGCAATCATACCGTATGCTCGCTTAGTAACTGTTTCCAAGTCATTCATGGCACCTGTTGAGATGCGTCCCAAACAGATTTCCTCTGCGGCACGACCTCCAAGAGTAGCACAGATTTCGTCGAGGATTTCCTCCTTCGTCGTAATCTGTCGTTCCTCAGGCATATACCATGCTGCTCCTAACGCCTGTCCACGTGGCACAATCGTTACTTTCACCAATGGGTTTGCATACTGCAAGAACCAAGAAATCGTGGCATGACCTGCCTCATGAATCGCAATGGCACGCTTCTCTGCCGTTGTCATCACCTTGGTTTTCTTCTCCAAACCTCCGATGATACGGTCAACTGCGTCCAAGAAGCATTGCTTATCCACCCATTCATTGTTGCGACGCGCAGCAATCAGTGCCGCCTCATTACATACATTGGCAATATCTGCACCTGAGAAGCCAGGAGTTTGACGTGCCAACATATCCACATCCACGGTTTCGTCAATCTTCACAGGGCGGAGATGCACATTGAAAATCGCCTTACGCTCATTCACGTCTGGCAAATCCACATGAATCTGACGGTCGAAACGTCCTGCACGAAGCAATGCCTTATCGAGAATATCGGCGCGGTTGGTGGCTGCTAAGATAATCACACCACTATTCGT
>OMTC01000074.1 GCA_900313845.1 uncultured Prevotellaceae bacterium | reverse complement strand
AGGAATGATGCGAACAGCCGTGGTGAATCCTTCCTTGGCACCATCAATGAATGATTCATACACGTTCACTTTCTTCCGCATACCGGCGATGATGAATGCGATGATGATGCCGAAGAGGATAATATTGGCGATGAGTGTGCTCACCGTGTCCATCGTTTCCTTGTCGAGTTTGCTGAAGCCCCAAATGATGGCAGCCACCAAGGCGCACATACCACCGAGTGTGGCAAGCAGCACAGGCTGAAACAGATTGATTTTCTGATACAGGCTCGTGATTATGATGCCAGAGAGGGTGCTGAAGAACGTGGCAATGAGGATAGGCACGAAGATGTCCGTTGGGTTGGCTGCACGGGTTGGCTGCACCGAGCTGGGCACGATAAACCATGATGCTCACGGGAATGATGGTGAGTCCCGACGTGTTGAGCACCAAGAACATAATCATGGGGTTCGAAGCCACGGTGGCATTCTGCGGATTCTTCTTCACGTTGATTTCCTGCAGTCCCTCCATCGCTTTCAGTCCGAGTGGAGTGGCAGCGTTGTCGAGTCCGAGCATGTTGGCGGCAATGTTCATGAAGATATTGCCAAACACTGGGTGTCCCTTAGGAATATCAGGGAAAAGTTTATTGAACACAGGGCTGAGTATGCGTGCCAATGCATTCACCACGCCACCCATTTCGCCAATCTTCATGATACCCATCCAGAGCGACAGTACGCCGGTGAGTCCCAAACTGATTTCAAAAGCACTCTTCGAGGAGTCGAAGGTGGAATTGATAATATCTGTCAGCACTGTGGTGTTTCCGTAGAAAATCACCTGAATCAGTGCGCATACAGCAGCCAATAGGAAAAAGGCTATCCAAATGTAATTGAGAACCACAAACTATAGAATTAAAAATTATAAATTAAAAAGTATTCTTCATTCTTTATTCTTCATTCTTCATTTTCTATCTCTTGCAGCAAAGATGTTGGCAATGATGGTGCCGCTGATGGAGTGCCAAGCACAACTGATGGCGCACGGTACCACAGCCATTGGGTTGGAGGCAACGAAGAAAGTCATGGCGAGATTTGTGCCAAGTCCTGCGTTCTGCATACCCACCTCGATGGAGATGGTGCGCTTCTTGGCTGTGGAGAAATGGCAGAGTTTGCCCACCGAATAGCCAAGGATATAGCCTGTGGTGTTGTGGCAGAAGACCATGACAAAAGTGAGGATGAAGAGTAACAAACCATTCTCCACGAGTGGGTCGTGAACCGTTGTCACCACACCACCTACGATGCAAGCGAGGCAAAGCACGGAGAGTCCAGGCATGCACCCTTGAATCTTTCGGAACACCTCCTTGTGTCCTAACCACACATTCAGACCAAAACCGATTGCAATGGGGATGATGGTGACAATAAGAATCTGTTTGAACATGCCAATGGCATCCACATCCACTTTGGCACCTGCCAGCCACAGCACCAACAGCGGTGTGAGGACTGGAGCAAGGAGGGTGGATGCACAAGTCATACCGACGGAATAAGCCACATCGCCTTTGCAAAGGAACGACATGATATTGCTCGACACACCGCCTGGGCAGCAACCCACGAGGATGATGCCGATAGCCATTGCCGTACTGTAAGGAGCAAAGGCGGGTACTTGACTAAACAGCCAAGAAAGTGTGAATGCCACGAGAGGCATGATGGTGAACTGAGCCACAGCACCAATGAAGATGTCGAGAGGACGCTTTGCCAACAGACGGAAATCGTTTGGGGTGAGAGTCAGTCCCATCGTAAGCATGATGATGCCGAGAATAATGGTTTGCGTATTCCCTTTCACCCAAGCAAAGAGGTCGGGATAGAAGAAAGTGACAATAAGTCTTCAGAATTTGAAACATGATTGTCTGTTTTTTTTCTGATTTACCGAATGGTTTTCGGCTTTCTCCTAGAAAGAGGAAATCTTATTGAGGGTGCAAAAGTACGAAAAAAAACGGAGAAACAGCATGAGTTTCTCCGTTTTTTGCCTTGAAAGGGTTGAAGACGGCTAAGATGCCTTAAAAATGATAGAGCCCTTAGCAATCTTAGAGTTACATAAATAATTGGCTTTCAACTTTATTTCACTGTCAGTGCCTTACCATTATATTTCACGCTTTGCTCCTTGCCGCCAATGACTTTCACGTTGAATGTGCGAGTACTGAGCATTCCTTCGAACGAGCCTTGGCGCTTGCCAATGGTGAGGCTCTTTGCCTTGTCGTTCCATGTCAGCTCAATCGTGGAGTAAGCACCCTTCTCATAGTTGTAGTTGTCGCCTTCATCTTCGTAGAGCGTGAACTTCGCATTTGCGCCAGGATAAACGACGATGTCGAGCTTGTCAAACTTGTTTTCGTTGGCATACTGCACCTCAGGACTCATTGGCATGATGGAACCAGCCTTGATGTAGAGAGGAGAGTGGGCAAGGGTCGTGGTCACATTAAGTGTCTGTCCGCCATCGAGTTTCTTGTTGGTCCAGTAGTCGTACCACTGTGCACCTGCTGGCAGATAAACCTTGTAGCTCTTGGTCTGGGTCCAATCAACCTTGGCATATTCGCCTTCCTTCAGGTCCTTTCTGTCCCATCCCGACATTGGGTCGGTTCGGACAATCTTCTCAGTGGTGTATTGAGGGTCAACCACAGGACAAACCAACACGTTATGACCGAAGAGGAATTCGCGGTTGTTGTTCCAGGTCTGCTTGTCTTCCTTGAAGTCCATGAAAAGCGCACGCATGAAGGAGTCGTCGTTCTTCGTCACCTGCCACGACTGACTATAAATATAAGGAAGGAAGCGATAACGCAGTTTCACGGCATCCACCAAAGCGTCATACACTGGTTCGCCTGCCTTGCCGAAGTAGTAGAGCTCGCGATAGATGTCGGCTCCGTGGCTGCGCATCATAGGAGTGAAGGCTCCGAATTGCATCCAGCGCACATAGAGTTCTTGGAACTGAGGATTGCGAGTGGCTGAGTTGAAGCCATGTGTGCTGTACGAACCTGCAAAGAAACCACCGATGTCAGCATTCACGTTAGGGTTGGCAGTCAGGGTGTAGTTGAGGCAGATAGGTATTTGTTTGCGGAGCGTTTCCCAAGAAGAACCCGTGTCGCCACTCCATGTGTTGGCACCATAACGCTGCTGACCTGCGAAGTAGGAGCGGGTGAGGATAAACACGCGCTTGCTGTTGTCAACGGCACGCTGGCTGTCATACACGCCACCCACCGTCATGAGAGGGAATGCATTGCGCACACTGCGGTATGAACCCATTGCTGTTGGTTGGTCGCGCTGTTCCTCTGTCAAGTCCATCTGGTCGGGGTCGGTAGAGTCCATCCACCATGCATCGATGCCCATCTTGTGAAGGCGTGAGAGATTCTTCCAATAGATGTCGCGTGCCTCCTTACTATATACGTCGTAACAACGCACACCGCTTGGATAGTCCCTGCGTGGAGGCCACTGAGGCAGTCCGCTCTGAGGCCATGTGTCGAAGTCGAGCATCAATCCTTTTGGCTTGAGCTCTTTGAAAGCCTTGGTCTCAGTACCGAACGATGCCCAGATACTGATGCTGATATGTGCGTTCTGCTTGTGCACCTCGTCAATCATCTCCTGTGCACGGTCGAAGTCGGGGTTGAGGAACTCCATGGCATTCCAGTTGTAGTTGCTGCCCCAGTACTGCCAGTCCTGAATGATACCGTCGAACGGAATCTTCAATTCACGATACTTGTGAACCACTTCGAGCAGTTCTCTCTGTGACTTGTAACGCTCTCGGCACTGGTGGAAACCATAGGTCCACAAAGGGAGCATTGGCACCTTGCCCGAAAGGTGGCGCATCTCGGCAATCACGCCGTCTGCATTGCCTCCATAGATGAAGTAGTAGTCAACCAACTTGCCCACTTCCGACTCCAGTTCCACTTCGCCTGCCTGTCCCTCGGCTGGAGTGACGAGGCGAGTAGGGGAGTAGTTGTCCCAATAGATGCCGTAGCCCTTGATGCTCTGGAAGAAATGTGCATAGTCCTCCAGGTTGTTCTGTTCCATGCGTCGGTTCTCGCCACGCTGGCTCATCTTGCCGTTCTGCAAGAGACCTACACCGTAAATGGCTTCGTCGGACTCGATGTTCCATGTCTGCTTGACTTTGCTGGCACCTTTGTCTGGTCCGTTTGCAATAGGGTTGAAGCCCCAGTTGCCTTCAGATGTGAGCAAGTTGCCCTTGTTGTCGGCGAAGCTCACCTTTCCGTCTTGCACCGTCACGGTGAGGGCAGACGATTTGTAGATGGTAGCTGAGCCGCTTTTGCTCTGCTTCACACTCACTTTCTCAGGGTTGGCAATGACCACGAGCGATTTCTTCTCAGCCTTTGCGTTCTGAGTACTTTCTTTTACTACTCTCACCGTGTTTGGTGTGTAGAATGTGATGTCTTGCGCCTGCATCGTTGCGGCACAAAGCGGAAGTCCGCAAGTGAAGATGAATCGGAATAGTTTCATAGATGATATTTATTTAAGTGAATAGATTTTTGATGTTGCAAAGTTAGTGTGTTTCTTCGTGGCTCTTTCAATTGATTTGTTGATTTTTCAGAGTACAGATGTTGATTTTTGATAAAAAAAGGCGAATCCATCGGAAAAAAGCCTCCCCATGCAGTGAAATTGATGGGTAAGGCTTTTTTCTATTTTACACTTTTATCTTTTCGTTTGAAAATACTTTTCCAAGCTTTTTCTTTCCTTCTTCGTAATCTGAATCACAGAACCATGACGAGGTGTGAAATTGCCTTTCGTGGGGGTGTCCTTCAAATAGTTGAAGTTTTTCAGGTCGGTCGATTTGCAGAACTGGTAGTAGCCGTTGGCATAGCAGTCGTACATCAATACCCATTCCTGCACATCCTTCTTGCTCTTCTTGATGAGAGGGAACACGCTACTGCCCTCAACGGGATATTGTCCGGGCTTCTGCAAGTGCTTGTATTCCACCGCCCACGGACCTTTCAGACTCTTGCTCGTGGCGCGCATCACGCCTTGACGCGTTTGGAAATTGCCTTTTTTGTTCAGCACGGAGCGTCCCTCGTCCTTGAAGAAAAGCACATATTGCTGATTCACGTCGTCATACACGATGTCGCCATCAATGGCAGCAGTACCGAAATCAAAGAGCAATTTTGGTTCGGTGATGTCTGTGAAGTCCTCGTTGGCATACGAGTAGAAAATCTTGAAATATGGCTGATTGAAAATGCTTCCGTCGCGATTCTTGTCATTTGTTGGGTATTCCCAATCATGGCGACCTATGCTATAATAGATGAAATACTTCTTTTCCACGGAGTCCCAAATGGTTTGCGGAGCCCACACGGCGTGCAGGTTCTTACGGTCGAATCCCTCCAAATTCGGAAAACGATTTGGAAAATCGATTGCCGTATGCTGCCAATGAATTAAATCGGTCGATTTCATCAGAATCAGTCCGTCGTTGCTTTGCCAACCCAAACTGGAACGCATGTCAGTCAGCACCATGTAGAAGGTCTTCCCGTCCTCTCCTCTAATGATATGGGGGTCGCGAATACTCTTTGTCAGAGCGATAGAATCCGACCCCACCACGGGCTGACCATCGTTCAGAGACACATAGTTGTAGCCGTCATCGCTCAGTGCAAAGCGTATTTGCTCACCTTCGGGTGAATTGTTCGAGAAAAACACGAAAAGGTATGAACTCATTTTCTTCTTGGCGTTGGCATCTACTGCCACCATGAGGCATGCCACGAAGGCTGCCATCATCATTAATGCTATTTTCTTCATGAATTGATTGATTTTTCTGCAAAAATACAATAAAAAACGAAGAATCAAAAACTTCTTTCATCTTTTCTGAGATGGATTATCTTTCTGTGGCATCTTCACTCCTTCTCACCCTCTTCTTCGATTCTTTAGATACGTTTGTGCAGATATACTGGACCGTTCGTTCGTTTTTACTGAAACACCGAACCCTCGGCATTGACACGGCGAACCTTCGCCATCGCAACGCCGAAGGCTCGCAAAGTCGTTGCCGAACCTTCGGGCAACTAGTTGAATCAAACAAATCGTTCAGTATATGCGATAACGAATTTCAGAAGAATTGAAGGAGAACTTTTGTAAAATTACGGATTCAGAAAGGAATACACAAATCATAAACACGAAAAAACCGACATCCACTGCTGAGAGTGAATGTCGGTCTTGACAAATTAAACTGATATGTTATTTGAGCTTGATTATATTACTTCCACCTTGCGGCCGATCTTTGGTGTTGGCTTCTGCTCAATCTTTGGAATGTCAACAGTGAGCACGCCGTGTTCAACCTTGGCGCTGATTTTCTCCTTGTCCACGTCCTCTGGGAGAATCAGAGTCTGCTCAAACTTCGTGTAAGAGAACTCGCGACGGAGGTAGTGAGTGTCCTTGTCCTCGTCCTTCTTTTCCTGTTTGTTCTCCAACTTGATGTGGAGGTCGCCATTTTCATTGATTTGCACGTCGAAATCTTCCTTCTTCATGCCTGGAGCAGCAAGCTCTACCTTGTATTCCTTCTCGGATTCAATCACGTTGATAGCAGGCGAAGTGTTGCTTACGCGTGGAGTGAAATCGTTGAAAAACAAATCGTTGAATACGTCTGGTAACCAAGTGTTAGTTCTGTGAATTGGTAACATAGTTTTAATCTCCTATTCTTTAAATTGTTAATAATTCAGTTTGTTTTTGAACTTGCTTTTGTTTTTCAAGTTCACCCCTATTTAGGCAAGCTCCGTGCCAAGTCGAAAAGAAGGGAAAAAGCGAGAGAAATAAAGACAAATTGTCAATGTTTTAAGACAATTTGTCAAAAACAGGTGCTTTTCGCAGGAAATTTACCTGTTGTTGATGAAAAGAAAGGTAATAATAATGCTTTGTAATGAGGTTATAGATTGAAAGCGATTGCTCTTTTGTTCATATCATAATTAGGCGAAAAAATGCAATATATTTGCATATCAATTGAATTTCCGCTAACTTTGCAAGCGTAATATAAATATATAAGGTAAAAAAATGGTTGAAAGAAAGGTAAGAGTGCGTTTTGCACCTAGCCCAACAGGACCTCTGCACATTGGTGGGGTTCGCACAGCTCTCTACAATTACTTGTTCGCAAAACAACATGGTGGTGACTTGATTTTCCGTATCGAAGACACCGATTCCAATCGTTTTGTTCCAGGAGCTGAAGAGTATATCATTGAGTCGTTCAATTGGTTAGGAATCAAATTCGATGAAGGTGTTTCCTTTGGTGGCAACTATGGCCCTTATCGCCAAAGTGAGCGCCGTGACATCTATAAGAAATATGTGCAGGTGTTGTTGGACAATGGCAAGGCTTATCTTGCTTTCGACACACCCGAGGAACTTGATGCCAAGCGTCAGGAAATAGAGAATTTCCAATACGATGCCAAAACCCGCATGATGATGCGTAATTCACTCACTCTCAGTAAGGAAGAGGTGGATGCGCTGATTGCTGACGGCAAACAGTATGTGGTTCGTTTTAAGATTGAGCCAGGACGTGATGTGCATGTGGATGACTTGATTCGTGGCGATGTGAGCATTAACAGTAGTATCCTCGACGACAAGGTGCTCTACAAGAGTGCTGATGAATTGCCTACTTACCACTTGGCAAACATCGTGGATGACCATTTGATGGAGGTTTCCCATGTGATTCGTGGTGAGGAATGGTTGCCTTCGGCTCCGCTCCATGTGCTTTTGTATGAGGCATTTGGCTGGCAGGACACAATGCCTCGCTTTGCCCATCTTCCTTTGCTCCTCAAGCCTGTGGGCAACGGAAAACTTTCGAAGCGCGATGGCGATAAACTGGGATTCCCTGTGTTCCCACTCGAATGGCACGACCCTAAGTCGGGCGAAGTGAGCTCGGGTTACCGCGAAAAGGGCTATCTGCCTGAGGCACTGGTGAATTTCTTGGCACTCCTCGGCTGGAACCCAGGAAACGACCAGGAATTGATGTCGATGGACGAACTTATCAAGTTGTTCGACCTAGGCAAATGCTCGAAGAGTGGTGCACGCTTCGACTATGTGAAAGCTATTTGGTTCAATCATCAATATCTGCTTCAGAAACCTGCTGAGGAGTGGGTTCCTGAATTTGACAAGATTCTCCGTGAGAACGGTATTGAATCCACGCCTGAGAAGGAGGCGCAAGTCGTGGAGATGATGAAACAGAAGGTGATTGAGTATGTTGACAACGACGGCAACAAGAAGAAGAGGAATGTGAGCTTCATCAGTGACCTTTGGCCGCTGACCAAGTTCTTCTTCGTAGCTCCTGAGACATACGACAAGGAAGACAAGTTTGTCCGCAAGAACTGGAAGGAAACCACTGCGATGGAGATGGACGAGTTGATAGGCGTACTTCAGTCGCTTGACGATTTCTCTGTGGAAAGTCAGAAGGAGATGATTGAAGCATGGACCGAGGCTCGTGGCTTCAAGCCTTGGAACGCTTGGCGCGTTTGCTTGGTGGGCACAGGACAGGGACCTGACATGTATGAGCTGGCAGCTTTTCTTGGTAAGGAAGAAACCATCAAGCGCATGGAAAATGCCATTGCGCAGCTGAAATAATGTTTTGAGTTTTAGTCATTTGAGTTCTAAGGATTTCCGAGACCTCTGTGTCTCTGAGAAATCTGTGAACTCCGAGCTCATTTCTCTGTGAGCATTCAGAAACTGAGAAACTCAAAAACTTAAGAAAGGAACGATGTTTCTATATAACATAGGATTAAAGACCTACGCAACACTCGGAAATATGGCAGTGTTTTTTAGTAAAAAAATAAAGAAAATGGTGGATGGTCAGAGGGAAACTCCCGACATCCTGCGCAAGGGCATCTCGGCGAACGATCGTGTGGTGTGGTTCCATGCTGCTTCGCTTGGTGAATTCGAACAAGGCAGACCCATCATGGAGCGTTTGCGCAAAAACCATCCTGAATACAAGATTCTGCTGACGTTTTTCTCTCCTTCGGGTTATGAGGTGAGGAAAAATTATGAGGGTGCCGACGTGATATGTTATCTGCCTTTCGACACGCATCATAATGCCAAGAAATTCTTGGAGTTGGCACATCCAGAAATTGCCATATTCATCAAGTATGAGTTTTGGGCGAACTATCTCACGCAATTGCATCAGAGTGGGGTGAAAACCTACAGCGTGAGCAGTATTTTCCGACCAGGGCAGCGTTTTTTCAAAAAATGGAATCCGTATTCCAAGCAGGTTCTCTATCAATTCGACCATTTCTATGTGCAGAATGAAACCTCCAAAAAATTATTGGCAGATATAGGCATCGACTGTGTGACGGTGAGCGGCGACACTCGTTTCGACCGCGTACTCGACATCCGCAATGCCAGTAAGGATTTGCCAGTCGTTGAGGCTTTCACACAAGGACAAAAGACTTTCATTGCTGGTAGTAGTTGGGAACCTGACGAGGAAATTTATATTCCTTACTTTGCTAACCACAATGATTGGAAACTGATTATTGCTCCTCATGTCATAGACGAGACTCATTTGACCAAAATTGAAAAAATGCTCGAATCCAACGGCATTTCTTCCGTTCGTTACACCGACTTGGAGGCTCAACAAGGTGGAGATGATGGTAAGGATGTTCGTTGTTTGATAGTGAATTGTTTTGGTAAGCTTTCTTCCATCTATCGCTACGGAAAGATTGCTCTTGTGGGTGGTGGATTCGGTGCT
>OMTC01000088.1 GCA_900313845.1 uncultured Prevotellaceae bacterium | reverse complement strand
CTCTTTCTCCTTAATATAGATAATGGTGTTCTCTCCATCTGGCATGACATAACCATCAGGATATTTCTCAGTGAATTCGGCATCCTTGTAGAAGTAGTCATACTCGTAATCAGGATTAGGGTTGAATCCAGCAGGTGGGAAGGATGGAGTCAGGTTGTTAGAGTTCTTCTGAACAACGATGTCATCGTACCAAGAACCATCAACCTTCTGAATCTTATAGGTAACGTGCCAAATGTCAGTAACGTTTGCAGGTAAAGTCGTTGGAGTTGCAAAGAATGCGTACCACCAAAGCGCAGGTTTATTTGAGGTAGTGCCGTGTGCGACATTCACAAGTTCGTTCTTTTCATTAAATTTCTGTTTGCTGGTGTCAAGACCATCTGTCCAAAGGCAAGAATTAACATTTTCCAAACTTGCCAAATAATTAGTGGAATTATATGGACCCATGGCCATTGTGCCGAACACTTTGTTGTTTTTTTCTGCATTATTCACATAAAGCTGCCATCCCACTGCAGGCTTTGCTCCCAAGCCCATAGGCGTTTCATTTCTGGTAGTACTTCTCCAAATCAAATAATTGTTGGCGATGGAAGCATCGTTCAGTCTGATTTGGAAATCGTAAGCATCGCCATAAAAAGCCCACTGGTCGTGTCCTGCTTTTGCAATTGGATAGTTTCTACCAGCCTTAGGAGTGGCACCGTTGACGCTTTTCCAAGACATGATAGTCTCTTTATAGGTACCCCATTCATTTTCTGCAGACTGATCGTAAATCACAAGATAGTTATATTGACCAGTTTCATTGTAAGAACGAAGATAATGCCATACAGGTTCCTTTCCTTCTTCAGAGAGGAAGAAAGGAGGGTCGAACACATAATCCACATAGACAGTTTCAGCATCAGCAGGAACTTCTGTGATTTCCTGAGTCATTTCAGCATCGCTGTAGAATGTGTATTCACAATAAGCACGCCACAGTTTCTGAGGCATGGCATTGAGGAGGTCACCACCTGCTGCCACGTTAGCTGTGCCGGTGATGGTTCTGCCATCCACGTGTGTGGTCAGGCTATAGGTGACATTCACTGCACTTGCTGTCACCGAGAACATGGCAAGTGTGGTAAAAAGCACGAGGTGCTTCAGTTTCAGTGTAATATTCTTCATCATAATGATTTCGATTTTTTCTTGTTTGTTTACTTGATTTCTTAAAATCTCTTTAGACTTTTTTGACTGCGGTATCTACTTCTTGAAAAGGCTTTACCACAAGTCGCCATAGGTTTCTTGGTTGCCATGATACTTGACGGATGGGCCAACGGTTCCATCACCTTCACCGCCATCACCAATCGTAGTGCCATCGCCCATTTCGCCGGAAACACCAGATACAACGATCATGATTTCGTCTTCAATGGTGAAAAGAATTTCACTCACTGGGGTTAAATACGTTTTTTTCATACTATCTTGTTTTAATAATGAATAATTTATATTTCTTAGTCTTAGGGTTGTTTGTTATATCAAAAATGCTTATAATCATGTTCATGAAAATTAGGCATTTTCTCAAATATGGCAATAACCACAAAATCTTTGCAAAGATAATCGGTCAGCCCATTGCTGACTGAACTGGAAAGGCAAGCTCAAAGTATAGAATTTTGTGTTCGAGAAAGAGCGAATCACCCTCAGACGAATATTACGACCAACATTCAGCGCCAGTCGGTCTGTATTTACCTCTGAATTCTCGTCGATGACAAGTTCATGAGCCGTTAATTCAAAAGTGCCTGGGGAAACAATATTATGACCTGTTCCCTCTACTTTGAGGTTGACATACATCGTAGCATTTTCTGGAACACCTTCAGGTCTTTGAAAATTTAAATTGTAAGGTCGTCCATTTTTATCAATTAATAGTTCTTGAGTAACCACTTCAGTTTGCTCATCACCCGAAGCATCAGTGTACTTGAAAGTAACAGAGATAATTAAATTATTTTTCCATGTAGCACCAGTCCAAGCCTCTCCGTTAGGAATAAACAATAAGTCACCAGTAACAGGAAATTCAGGACTGGTTATAGAACCTCTGTGATGAGTACTTTGGTCACCTAAAATATAGGAAGAACCATCTTGTTGAACCATTCCCTCCATCGTTCAATTATCTCCAATCACAGCCACTACCGCATCTTGAATATCAGACTCGGACTGAGCATACGCACTTGTTGCAAAGAGTCCTAATGCAACAAAAGCAAATGATTTCAGTAATTTTTTCTTCATAATTTCAAATTGTTTTTATGGTTTAACTTACTTTGTTTTTTAAAAACATTTAAGCGAGAAGGGAGTTTCTAAAGTTAGTAATCACCTATAATTCCCAAATCATCGGCAAAATTACATAATTCAAACAAGACAGAATTTAAGTTTTAAGAAAGGAATATCAATTTTAAGAATGCCTATGTAAAAAACCAAGAAAGGTCGAGATTTAACAGAATCACAGAATTTAATATTTACGATAAATTATTAGAAAAGATTACAGAATCAAGAAAAGATGAAAGTATAAAGCATTTGAATAATTGCATATTATAATTAAATGTTTTATCTTTGCATCATCGAACCACGAACCAATACAATAGAATATAATTTCGCAAATATACCATAGTAAGTTAGCTATAAGGTACATGTTTAAGAGTCTTCGTTTTGTTTTAATTGAAAAGATATTTTAACAGTATATGATGACGCTACTATTAAATGAGACCACGCAAATATGGATGCATATATGTTCATTAGTATTATGGATTTTGACCATTCTACTAATAACATATCTCTTTATCAAGCAACACAAAAAAAGTGGTCAGAAGAAATACTTCGTAATGATTCCCAATAGCGAGATGGGCTATTCTGACGTGCCCTGCGTGAATTCCATTCTTGATGATAACCCCAATTCATCATCAACTATTCAATGTCGTGGCATCAATAGAAAGGGCGAAATTATCAATTCTCTCATCATTCCTAAAAAAATTGATGGTCAAGACAAAATTATCGATTATCTGTGCATCGTGAACGTTGATAAAGACACTCAATTCCAACAAGTGCTGCTTCTCACGATAAGGGATTCCAACTCCATATCCTACGAAGGCAACGAATATCACGTGATTCGCTGCAATCTGATAAAGAATGAGAAAGAAAGAGAAATCAATGCCAACGAAGCATCACAGGAAAAGCAACAATGTTCTCAAGAGGACCTGGAGAACAGGGTTGAGCCCATCACTGAAGATGACTCAGACAATGGGGAGGAATTCGTTGCAAACGACATGGAGGAGTTGGCAGCCCTCAGTACGTCTTACACCTCAATTATGTCGAATGAAACCTTCGAGATATTGTCGCAGAGAATCAAACGGGAACTCGACAATCCAGAGAACATCTGCAACCCCGTTTTCGACATGAAAACCCTGGTGAAACTCACTAATTCCAACGCTAAATACGTATCCATCATCATCCATGACGTGTATGGCGACTTTTTCCGTTCTCTTCTCAACAAAAGGAGAATAGAACTGGCTAAACAGAAATTGGATGATGTGGAGAAAAATGGCAATAAAACCATTCAATCTATTGCCTTTGAGGTGGGTTACTCTTCCATCAACAATTTCATCAACACATTCAAAAAGATGGAAGGAGTCACTCCAGCTGTTTATCAGCGGAATGCCATCAACAAGTATTTTAAGAAGAATTAATCCTATACCACAAGAATTAGGGGAGCATCCTTAATTCAATGGTTTTTCCATGAGAATGCAATGGAATGTGCCATCGGACTGTTTCGACCAGTCGGGTTGATAACCCATCCTCTCATAGAAATGCACTTTCTCTTCCCTACTCTCCAGCATGGCGCGGGTGAAGCCTAACTCTTTTGCCCATTCCTCGGCTTCACGAACCACACGAGTGCCTAATCCTTGACGACGATATTCTGGAAGAACAACAATACGCCCCAGCATCACTGTGGTGGGGTCGATGGCATAGATGCGACAAGTTGCTATTGGCAGATACTCGTCCATCACCACAATGTATTTGGTTTCGGGCGTGTCGTGCTCGTCGAATTCCTCTTGAAGCGAAATGTGGTGCTGACGCGCCATTCCTTGAATCCTCACGTAGTAGGCTCCTGCCTGTTGTGCCAAATGGGTGGCTCTAATGATTTCCATTGATGAGAAAGTGCTGATTTACGAAAATTCCGGATTTGGAACAAAGGTAAGAATTCTGATTTGAAGACAAGAATCTTTACAACATAATTTGCATCCATTTCCAAATTATTTGTAACTTTGCATCCCTTGACAAGCGCAAAGGACAAAATACATTGATTATGAAATACGGAGTTATAGGAACTGGTGCCATCGGTGGTTTTTATGGCGGCAAATTAGCGAAGAGCGGGCAGGAGGTGCATTTCCTCTTGCATCGTGATTACGATTACGTAAAGAGTAACGGTTTGCAGATTGATTCGTGTGATGGTTCATTCCATCTCGATGCCGTGAATGCATACCATCGAACTGCCGACATGCCCGTTTGCGATGTGGTACTGGTTTGTTTGAAAACCATCAACAACGGATTGCTTCAGGAACTCCTACCTCCGCTATTGGGTCCAAAAACCATCGTCGTTCTCATCCAAAACGGCATCGGTGTGGAAGCCGATGTGCAGCGAATGTTTCCCGATACCGCTTTGGTGGCAGGACTTGCTTTCATTTGCTCTGCCAAAACCGAACCAGGCAGGGTGAGCCATCAATGCTATGGTAGCATCAATTTTGGGAATTACAGTTGCAAGGATTCCCAATGTCTCAATGCACTTCTCACGGATTTCACTCAGGCTGGCGTGCAAGCCGCTCTTGTCAATTACGAAGAAGCGCGATGGAAAAAGGCTGTGTGGAACATGCCTTTCAATGGTATGACCGTGGCGCTCAACACACAAACCGACTTGCTGCTCAAGCATCCATCCACTCGGAAACTCATCTACGAGCAGATGCTGGAAGTGATTCATGCTGCTCAGCATCTCGGAGTGGAAAACATCGATGAGTCGTTTGCAGATAAGATGATACAAATGACTGATGCGATGACTCCGTATAGTCCTTCCATGAAATTGGATTTCGATTTCCACCGTCCGATGGAAATCGAGTATCTTTATTCCCGACCTCTCGAAATTGCTCATAACGCAGGTTTCCACATGCCAAAACTCGAAATGTTGGAAGCGCTGCTGAGATTTAGCCCCTCTCCAGCTCCCCCCAAGGGGGGAGTGTAGCCATCCGGATGGGATAATTACTCACTACTCATTCCTCACTAATAATAGAGTGTAGCCATCCGGATGGGATAATTACTCACTCCTCACTACTCATTCCTCACTAATAATAAAATGAACGGATTTACTATGTTTTTAGGGGAGAAATCCATGACATGTTACAATTTCTAAAAAATAAGTTACAAGCATCTTACAGAATTGAAAGGAAAATAATCATTTACGAAAGAAAAAACGAAGTTTTTATAGTAAATTTGCAACAACAACTAATATAAACGATTTATATATGAAAAAAACATTATTCACTCTATCCCTGCTTCTCTGTCTCTTCACTCAGATGCAAGCATTTGTGAAGGACAGTATTTTCGTCAACACTGGTGGGCAGAAACGCAACATGATTGTGTTTCGTCCTAACACTTACGAATCAGGCGTGCCGCTGATGATTGTGACTCACGGTATGAACCAAAGTCCAGAATACCAGTACGATTCCGACAAGTTCTATACGATGGTTGACACGGCAAAATTCGTCGTTGCCTACCTGCGAAGCGATGGTAACACTTGGGACATTGGTGGAACGAAAGACATCAATTTCGTGAAAGCGTCCATCACCAAACTTGAACAAGACTATGGCATCGACACCAACCGCGTGTATTGGTCGGGATTTTCGATGGGTTCCATGCTCATCTACCATGCCATCCCGACGATGTATAACAAGATTGCAGCCTTTGCACCAACCAGCGGCATCCATTTCTCCAGTCAACCTTGGAACAACTGTCCGAAGCCGATTTCGCTCATCCATGTGCATGCTTACGACGACGACGTGTTTGGCTACACCCAATATGGCATACACGACTACGTAGAGCACTTTGCCCAGATGGACCACACGAAAACCTACAAGAAAACCACCAACTACTATCCGAACGGACAAACCTGGTGGAATGGAGACAAGGAAGTGTGGAGCGGTGGCGACAACGGCACAGAAGTGGAACTCTTTTCCTACCACAACGGAGGCCACTGGCCAATGGATGGCAATCATCGCGAAATATGGAACTTTTGCAAGCGTTTTGTGCTCGATAAAGGCTTGCCCAGCATCAGTTTTCTGAAGCCAACGACTTCAGACGAGTTTTTCGCCATCGACACCATCACCATCGAAATCGATGCCAAAGACCCCGACGGAACCATTCAGTCCGTTCAACTGTCCATCGATGGAAAAGTGGTGGAAACTTTTCAGGAGGAACCATTCATTTATCGCTGGGTACGTCCATCCGCAGGCTCTCACACGCTGAAAGCCAAAGTGACCGACAACGATAAGAAAACAAAGGAAACGACACGGAAAATCACCATCCTCCCTCCTGCTCCATTGCAAGTGTTGGAGGCTGCACCCGAAAATCATTCCTTCGACCTGCCCGTCAACTTTTCGCCGTTTACCTTCACTTTCGATTTCCCTATCGACTGCGACAAGGCAACAGCAACGCTATCGAATGGAACAGAAAGCATTGCCCTCGCAAATCTTTCATCGGGTATGAGTCCGGTCATCAGCTTCTCCCTTCCTGAAAACACCTCGCTCAGCGAAGGCGACTTCAAGCTCACGCTGAGCAACATCACCGATGAACGCATCGTGGATGCCGAACCTTTCGTCTTCGAATACACTTTTGGCATCACGGAAGTGGATATTGAGAACATCGACAGCACATCCGCTGCACAGCTTTACAAAGGAGGATTTCTCAAGACCTTGTCAGAAGGGCAAGCACTCTACGAAGGCACTTCCTTAGAAGTAGATTCCATCTATGAGTCGGCACAGGAACTCAGAGACAAACTGAAAGTCATACTTGATGAATACGCCACATTTGCATCCACTGCCCCATCCGAATATGAAAAGGCAACCGATGCACTGCTAAAGGCAATGAATCCACTGGCTACTCGAAAAACAAACCTCGAAAACTACTATGCAGCATACAATCGTGCGCTCGAAATCGTGAATCAGTTTGCCGACGTTGAAGAAATGC
>OMTC01000086.1 GCA_900313845.1 uncultured Prevotellaceae bacterium | reverse complement strand
ATGGCGAACTGGAGCATGGCAACTGGTTGACAGGTTTCTCTGCCATCGACAACGCTCGCCTTGGCGACCAAAGTCAGTTGCCAAGCGACCTGCAAGAGAACAAGGGCCACAACGTGTTCTACTGTCTGCCACTCATCCTCGGTCTGCTCGGCTTCTTCTGGCAGGCATTCCGTGGCGCACGCGGCATCCAGCAGTTCTGGGTGGTGTTCTTCCTCTTCTTCATGACAGGTATCGCCATCGTGGTCTATCTGAACCAGACACCAAACCAGCCTCGTGAGCGTGACTACGCCTACGCGGGTTCGTTCTATGCATTTGCCATCTGGTGCGGATTGGGCGTAACCGCCATCTACGACTGGTTGACTCGTGCTTTCAAGTCGATGTCAACAAAGAACGCACAACTCTGTGCTTCCCTCATCTCGCTTGTTCCTGCCATTGCAGTTCCTGCACAGATGGTGAGCCAGACTTGGGACGACCACGACCGTTCCGACCGCTACATCTGTCGCGACTTCGGTCTCGACTACTTGGAGACGGTGCCTCACGACGGTGTGATTTTCACCAACGGCGATAACGATACCTTCCCTCTTTGGTATAACGAGGACACAGAAGGCAACCGTACCGACGTGCGCGTCTGCAACCTTTCGTACTTGCAGACCGACTGGTACATCGACCAGATGAAGCGTCCTGCCTTCGAGGGAGAAGGACAGTCGTCACCACTGCCAATCAGTTGGGCACGCATCGACTACACAACAGGTAGCAACGAGGCAACGGAGGTGAACCCATCCATCAACTATTCAGGTCAGCAGATTCCAATCAAGCAGCTCGTTCGCATGCTCTATCAGGAAGACCCAGAGAGTGCCAAGATGATTTGGGGCGAAGAGCCATTCGAATTGGCAAATGCCATTCAGAAGTTTGTGCTCAAGAAGAACATTCCTGCTGAATACAAGGAATTCGTTTCGAGCTTGCCATCCTGCTTGCCATCCGATTCGCTCTACGTGAACGTGGACAAGGAAGCAGTTCGCAAGTCGGGCATGAAATTAGAGAAGGATTCGCTCGGCAACGAAATCATTCCTGACAAAATGTGGATCGACGTGACGAGCTGCGACCGTTTCGGCAAAAAGACTTCGGAAAGCGGACGCGTCTATAAGAGCTACATGATGATGCTCGAGATGATTGCCAACAGCAACTTCTCTCGTCCTCTCTACATGTCAACCACCGTGGGACCAAGCAACTACAACCTGCTCTACAAGCATTTCCTCCAGGAAGGTATCGCTTGGCGCTTCACTCCTTATTCCTACGCGAAGAACAGCGTGCAGAACACAGTTGCCGACACCGACAAGATGTTTGACAACATGGTGAACCGCTACAAATACGGCAACCTCTCCCAGCCAGGTCTCTACATCGACGAAACCACCATGCGCATGTGCTACACGCAGCGTCGCTGGTTCGGAGTGCTCATCCGCCAGTTGCTCAACGAAGGCAAGACCGACAAAGCATTGGCTGCTGCCGAGAAGTGCGAAAAGGAAATCCCTGACTACAATGTGCCTCACGACTATACGAGTGGTTCGATGGACATGGTCAGTGCATTCATGGCAAACGGCAAGACCGACAAGGCAGAGAAGATTATGAATGCGTTGCAGAAGAAGTCGGTGGAATACATCAACTGGTATGAATCGCTGGGTGATGGTCATTTCAAGAACAACTACATCGACATCTACACGCAAATCACGATTCTTGCCGACATCGAGAACGCCTATCGAGAAGCAAGCGAGAGCAGCAAGACAGAAAAGGAACAGAAGGCATTTGCCAAGAAGGCAGAGGAAATGGACAAGACGCTCCAGAGCTTCTACATACCTTTCGCTCAACGCTGCGAACGATTAGGAATTAACCTGAGATAAAGGAAAATGATTATTGAACAACCAAGCAAGTGGATGCGATGGCTCTATCCCAGTGCCATCTGGCGAATGAACCCAAAGGAGAAGGCGGTGTATATCACCTTCGACGACGGACCCATTCCTGAAGCCACGCCTTGGGTTCTTGACATTCTCGACCAATACGGAGTGAAGGCTACTTTCTTCATGGTGGGCGACAACGTGAGGAAGTATCCCGAACTCTTCGAAGAGGTGAAACGACGTGGGCACCGTGTGGGCAACCACACCTACAACCACATCACCTGGCTGATGCATTCCAAAGATTATGTATGGAACGTGCACAAAGCCGACCGCCTCATTCAGTCGAAACTCTTCCGACCGCCCCACGGATGGATGCGCAACAGACAATACATCAAGATGCGCCATCATTTCACCATCGTGATGTGGGACCTCGTGACGCGCGACTACTCCAAGCGACTCAATGCCGACGAGGTGTTTGAGAACGTGAAAAGCTATGCCCGCAACGGTTCCATCATCACTTTCCACGACTCTCTGAAGAGTATCGACAAACTCCGTACAGCGCTCCCTCGCAGTCTCGAATGGCTGCGCGACCAAGGTTACGAATTCAAAATCTTTGATGAAAACCAGCAATGGAGCAGACATTTGAAATGAAGAATGAAGAATGTAGAATGAAGAATGATAATTACTCATCCAATGAGCAGGGTAAAATCCATTCATCATTCTTCATTCTTCATTCTTCATTTAACATAGGTTTCTCCGCCTGTGGCATCGCCCGTGCTGACAAGGTGGATGAGAAGAATGCACAGGCATTTCGGACATGGATTCAATCGGGGAAGAACGCTTCCATGCAATACATGGAAAACTACGAGGAGAAACGACTCGACCCACGCCTTTTGCTGCCTGGAGCAAAAAGCATCATCGTCGTTGCGCTCAATTATTTTCCAAAGGAACGACTGGCGGACGACCAACTGCAATTCGCTTATTATGCCTACGGCAAAGACTATCACGACGTGATGAAAGCCAAACTTCAGGAGTTGGCGTCATTGATAGAAGGTGAGCATAAAATCTGTTGCGACACCGTTCCCATGCTCGACCGCTATTGGGCTTATCAAGCAGGATTGGGCTGGATAGGCAAAAACACCAATCTCATCATTCCCCACGCTGGGAGCTTCTTTTTCCTTGGTGAAATCATCACCACCGCCACTTTCGACACCTACAACTCGCCCATGCCCAACCATTGCGGCACCTGCGAGAACTGTCTCCATGCCTGTCCCACGGGTGCTCTCACCGCGAACGGACTGGATGCCAACCGTTGCCTCTCCTATCTCACCATCGAGAACCGCAACGCTATCCCCGATGCGGAAGCTGAAGCCATGGGCAACTACATCTACGGTTGTGACCGCTGCCAACTCATCTGTCCTCACAACCGCTTTGCACAAGCCACAGACATCGAGGAATTCTCCCCTTCCGAAGAATTTCTCAAGATGACTCCCGATGATTGGAAACAGCTCACCGAAGAGGACTATCGTCGCCTCTTCAAAGGCTCAGCCGTGAAACGCGCCAAGTACGCAGGACTCAAGCGCAATATCGATGCCGCACTAAGCAACGACTAAAAAAAGGACCCTTCTCACGAAGAATCCTTCTTAAAAATTTTAAGAGTTACAAACCTTTTGTTTGGCATCTTATACTTCTCAGTATTTTTTGTGACGCCACTAAAATTACTTTTGTGATTGGATATACGAAATTTGCTTTTTTCTTTTTCTTGGTTGCAAAGATAATTGAAATAAATCTCCAAAACAAATCTTTTCGCGACTTTTTTGCAAGTTATCGTGTTTTTTTGGTAAAAAAACTGAAAAAAAACAAGGGAATCCTTAAAATATATTTCTTTTAGCCCAAATATTGTGCAAAATGGTAATAGATAATAACATAATAGTGACACAATAGGGTTTTCCTTTGACTGTGCTGAAGTCCTCCTTCGACTGTACTGGTACACTCCTTCGACTGTGAAGAATCTCTCCTTTGCTTCAACTAAACTTTTCCTTTGCTTCTACTGAATAGCCGAGCCCTCAACGTTAACACGGCGAACCTTCGCCATCGCAACGCCGAAGGCTCGGCAAGTCGATGCCGAGCCTTCGGCAACTAGTTGAATCCAAAGGAGCGGTTCAGTTAATCCACACAATCAGTTCTGACAATCCATCAAAAAACCTCGTGGGAGCTGGAGAGGGCTATCACTTTGTTCATTCGAAACAAATACATGTAAGCTTTAATATATAATAAGGTATAAGAGCCTCACTCCCTCAAAAAACCTATCCAAAGTGTGAGGGGAGTAGAACGTGAAGCGTGGAGTGTGAAGCGTGGAGCGAACTAACTTCGTTCAACGTTAAACTTTAAACAATAAACGATAATCCTTGAACCTTTAGCACGGCATAGCCAAATCAGTACGAAAAACCTTGAAATATGCTAAAAAGCACACTGTGTTCGCACACAATCGTTGATATTCGTCAAGAAAATCGCGTTTTTTGAGAAAAAAGCAAGAAAATATATTGCCGGAAAAGAAAAACTGCCGTACCTTTGCAGCGTCAAAAGAAAAAAACAACTTAGGATAACAACTTAGACCGATTCGGATAGGTATTAAAGGTAAAAAGATTTTTAGGTAACAAAAAGTACGACAGTACAACTAAAGAAAGGAGATTAAGATTATGTTGACATTGACAGTGATTCTCTCTGCAGTTGTAGCAATTGCAGCTCTTAGGAACTAAGAGAAAGATGGCTGAAAGGATTTTAGGTTTAGCTTCCCTGCAAGCACTCAAGCTAACGCCAAAGTCAAAGCCAAGCTAATGCCAAGTCCTAGCCCTAAAAATAGAGTTAACAAAAAGAGTTTTAAGGTTTAAAAAGATTGAAAGGATAAAATTATGGATACATTGACAATCGTTATAGCTATACCAGTAGTTCTGGCAGCAATCATCAGCAACTTCACAGTGCTGAAATAAACACTCCTTTGCTGGAGTGAAGAAGCAAATGATTGTCTCCTAAAGAAACGTACAAAATAGACTAAAGAAAATTTAGTACATTTAGACAATTTCTCTGGAGACTACTTATAAATGAGCTTTTTCGTGAAGGCAAAGCGTTGGGGTCAGCCCAACAAACATTCTTTTCATAAGGTTAGTTAGTTAGAAGTTAGTTAATATTAGTTAGGTGATATTTTTATACAATTAGGTGTTATTTAGTTAGAACCGTAATTGGTAGTGGAACAGCTCGTGAGAGTCGTTCCACTATTTTTTTTCTACTACTTTGTTTGTTTTTCTCGGATTTAACATGTACCTTTGCCACGGCATTGATGAATAACACTTGCTTTCTTTTTGCAGTGTTAAGGTAATTAGTCAGTTATAAATAAACAAAACAATGAAAAGAACATTTCTTCTCCTATTTGTTGCCATGATGAAAGGGAGCATGATTTTTGCACAAGTGAATCCATCGGTTGATGAGGGATACGTTTTTGTCACGAATCTCAAAAGCTATAGCAAAAAATCACTCAAATCTAAAGCTCTGTCAACAATCTCTGCTGGTCATGTGGCTATAATTGATGAAAACAACAGCTTAAATTTCCACTTGATTGAAGCCTCCGAATCCATCACTTTGGGGAATGGGGCTTTCCATGAATACTACCCTCCTGCACAAGATGATGTCCCAGCAGAATACATCTCAAGTGCTGCCTTTAAAAAGGCTGTGCGCAAGGTAAGTATCAGCAAACAGATGCCAACCACTTGGGAATTGGGCAAGGTGTATTCCTTTAAACCTTTTTCTCCTAACGCAGATTATCAATCCATCACCGTGAGACCATTGCGTCTATCAAGCAATAACGTCACGCTGGTTACTATGAAGGATGAGGATTTTCAGCCAACATCATCCATCAACATATCAGGGGAAATCATCGTTGAGATTGCATTTGACAACAACAAAGTCTATTTATATAACGGACAACAGGTTGTACTTGAAACAAACGATTCGGACGAGAATGGTTATAGCTTCCTCGTGGTTGACGACAAGGGAATTACTTATTCTCAGAATGAAAAAGGTGTTCGCCAGCCAAACAATAAATTGTCGTATGTCTTCGGTGAATACCCTGAATTGGATTATTTCGGTTGGATTTCTAACACAGAAATCGTGATTGATAACAGTTTATATGTGACAACATCGACTTCGTCTTGATTAGACTGATTGAACTGATTACAATGATTATCGTTCCATCAGAAAAATCAGATGAATCAGAAAATCCAGCACGTTAGTGCGATGTGGTTATAAAAACAAGTATTTATGTGTGAGACAAACAACATCGCACTATCGTGCTTGATTTAAGGATTATTCTGATTTTTTTGATTGGACTGATTTCACGGATTACAATGATTATCGTTCCATCAGAAAAATCAGATGAATCAGAAAATCCAGCACGCAGTGCGATGTGGTTTATGAAACTACAGATGGCACAGATGCACACGGAAATGTCTTCGGTCATTCTGCATGTTGGGGGATTGTGTGTGGCATAGTTAGGACGTTCCAAAAATGTAGCACATTTCACTTGTTCATATCGAGAGAAGAAAGTATCTTTGCAAAAATAATAGAACCATGAAAAAATTAATGACATTGTTGATTTGTGCATTTTGCTGCATGTCGGTGAATGCGCAGAAAGTTGAGACGAAAGACCTTATTGGTCAATGGAAGTATGTGGCTGAAGAGGGCACGACGATGGTAGGAGATATAGAAATGACTATCCTTCCTGCGAAAGCCTCCCAAGTATTGTATTTTGGCAACGGGGGTGCTAAGATGCTCATCTTCGACAACGAATATTATCTTTCTGACACTGTTGAGGATGCGTGGCATGGAGAGAAGGTCGGGAAATCGGAGTCTGGCAATTTCTTTGTGAGGAATCACAGGGGAAAGATGGTTCAGAGCAAGGTTTCATTCGACAAAGATGGTTGTTTGGTTTTGGGACCAATAGATGAGAATGACAAGAGTATGGTGACGAGGTTCCAGAAAATGAAGAAGGATTAATGTCAAATCATAAAAACAAATTAAGAAATATGAAAATGTCATCTGCAATCAAGCATTTATTATTGCCTACTCTTTTTGTCATTAGTTCTGTATGCAATGCACAGACTGTTTCAAATGAGATTCTTAACGGGACAAAGTGGGAAGTTCCTCAAACTAATCCTGAAGTATCTGTTATTATGTCATACACAAAAAAGACAATAACAGAAATTCTAAAGAGTAAGAAAACCAATAAAACTAGTGAGCGTAGTTATCGTTATTATTTTACTGATGAATACCCTACAAAATTTGACAAAAAGAAAGTTGGAAAACCAAATTCTGGAAAATACTTCTGTATGTTCATGCCACAGCGTGATTTG
>OMTC01000411.1 GCA_900313845.1 uncultured Prevotellaceae bacterium | reverse complement strand
CTAGCCTTAGTTGGATTAAGCAGTATCTCAAGCATTGCGACGATATGAAGCAGCGTTGCGACTTCAGTTGCACGCATGGCTATTGGACAAGTGAGTGGGCTAACAATCTCAATACGCTGAAGAACTACGGACGTCCTATTTGGATTACCGAGTGGGAGTATGGTGCATCATGGACCAGTGGAAGCAATCCCAGCAATGCCGACGATGCACGTGCTAAGGTATTCGATATTCTCGAGCGATTGGAATACAACGACTACGTGGAACGCTATTCATACTATGAATTCGATACGGGTGGCAGCAATGGATGGATGCGTGAAATCTTCTGGGAAAACAATGCTTCCAAGGGACTGGCCTATGTCGGACAGGTCTATGCAAGAGTAAAGCCTCATTTCGGCTACAAGGCTTCCATTCAGTCCGTTCCGAACTGGTGGGCTCCAGCAGCCAGCACTCCGGAAATCAGAGGAGCTGCAAAGCTCTCTGATGGGCAGTACGCTCTGCTGGTTAACAATAGCAATGGAGATGCAACTGCTACTTTCCAGGTTCAACGAAAGGCCGCCGATGGAACATGGGAGACCATTTATCATGTTACCGATCGTTCGAAGTTCGAGCCGACATCCCTTTCTGTCATTATTCCAAACGGGCTTGTTGACACGGGTGACTTTGTAAGAGTGATTGTTACTACGCTTTATAATTCAACCCCTCAGGAGAGCGCGAGCTATGAGCTGTTAGGCTATGCAGGAATGGATGGTCTTGAGAATCTGGAGTTCAACGAAGGAACATTTGTCTCTAACAATATCCGTACGTATGCAAAAGATAAAGTTGGTTCAGAGACTTCAGGATTGAATGATGTGACAGGATGGGTTCCCGCCGAGAATGGTGATGCACGAGCGGCTGGCCAGTTCCATTGGGGCGCATCCAATTTCCTTGGGGCCTCAAGCTACACTGCTCCTTCCGCTAGTTCCGAGGGCAGCACAACTGGCGGAGCACTCGGCATCAATGCTGTGTGGACAGGTACTGCCCAATACACACAAAATGTATTTCTTGAGGCAGGAACCTATACACTTACCTTTGCTGTCTATAATGCTAAAGGTGGCAATGTGGCTATTTCAAAAAACCTCTTCGGATTCATCGCTGACGACGGCACAGAATATCTGCATGCAGCTACCACGTTCTCTCCAGGGCGTTGGGGTACGATGAACGTTACATTCATTCTTACCGAAGGAACTTATGGTAAGATTTCCGTGGGTTACAAGGCTGCTAACAATGGTTCGAGTGACATGCCGCATTTGTTTGTTGACTATGTTCGCATGACTAAGAGTGACGTTTCCACACCTGATGACTTACAGAATCTTGCTTTCGACGAGGGAGTCTTCACTACCAAGAATCTTTGTGCCGATGTTTCTCAAGTGAATGAGGGAAGTGCTGAAACTAGTGGCGCACAAGATGTTACAGGCTGGATACCTGTGGTAGACGAATCTTGGCGCACGGCTGGACAGCAGGCGTGGAACTCACAGTTGTTCCTTGGCGACACTTCGTATGTCATTCCCGAAACTGACTCGTGTGACAAAACCGAAGGAGGAGGATTAGCAATGTTAACAGCATGGAATGCTCAACTGCAATACGTCCAGCCAGTTGTTCTGCCTGCAGGCACTTACACGCTCACAGCTCCTGTTTTCAATACAGGTGGAACCTCTGAGGTAGCGAAGAATCTCTTTGGATTCGTTGCCTACTCAGGCACAGAGTATCTTGCTACAAACACTGCGTATCCTATAGGAGTGTGGAATGATGTTAGCGTAGAGTTCTCCCTTACAGAAGATACACCGGGCTATTTGTCTGTAGGCTATATTGCTGCTAATACTACAAGCACGAATATGCCCAAACTCTACGTCGATTATGTGCAGCTCACCGACGGCATCCACCATTGGCCGATGCTCGACGTGGGCGATGTCAACAAGGATGGCGATATCACCATTGCAGATGTAACGGCTTTGGTGAATATTATTCTTGGCACATACTTCGATACGGAAAATGCCGACATTAACAGCGATGGGCACATCACCTTTGATGACGTTTCGGCACTGCTGAACATCATTCTTGGAAAGTGAAACTCACTTTCCAAGAGTGAAAAATGAAAAGAGAACGATGATAATAGGGCATTTCATAAGAAAAAATAAAAATTTGTTTTGTAA
>OMTC01000240.1:1190-11280 GCA_900313845.1 uncultured Prevotellaceae bacterium | reverse complement strand
TCACCTTCACGCGTTGCCCATTCACCGCAGAACACCAATGGCTCCTTCGAGCGGTCGTAGCTGTCATACTGGAAAGCATTGCGATACATGTCGATGGCATTGCGGTAGTAGTGCTCATCCACAATATCCACTTTCACGCCATCCACATTCATCGACTGTCCCATGCTGGTGTGCCCACCAATCGTGGCGATGATGTTCAGTTGAGGATACTTCGCCTTGATTGCATCGTACATCTGTCGGTAACGCTCAGGATAGGAGCCAGAGCGGTCGAACCAGTCCTCGTTGCCGATTTCCACGTAATGCAAAGGGAAAGGTTCTGGATGTCCATGCTTCGCACGAAGAGCACCCCATTTCGTGTCCGTTCCACCCATCACGTATTCAATCTCGTCGAGGGCATCCTGAATAAATGGTTCCAGATAAGGACCCACCACATAGTCGCCTCGCAACACATAGCCTGCAAAGATCCCACGTCCTCAGCCCATTCCAAGAACTCTAAGAGTCCCATGCCGTCGGTCGAAGTATAGCCCCAAGGACAGGCATGTCCGGGACGCTCGTCTGGGTCGCCAATCATCTTCTTCCAGTCGAAACGCTCCTTGAACAGGTTTCCTTCCAAGTAGTTTCCGCCTGGGAAGCGCAAGAACTTCGGATTCATGTCCTTCATCATCTGCATGAGGTCGGCACGCAAACCCTTCTCGCGGTTGTTGAAGCATGGAGGGAAGAGCGTGGAGCGAGTCAACCAGTACTGTCCCTTCTTACTTGGCACGAGTACCCATTCCGCATCCTTCGTAGGAGTCACGTCCTTCGCCGTGGTGAGCGTGTATTCGAATTTCTTCCAACTCGTTCCGATGCCTTTCAGGTCGGCAGAAGCATAGACCGTCTTGCCATCCTTACTGCGCAAGCACACCTGCGCATCCGTACCACTCTCTGCTCGAAGCCAGACGGAGCCCTTGTAAGTGGTGAGAGGACGAATCGGAATGCCCCAGAATCCATCGTTCTTCACGCCCACCCCATCAGCATTTGTGTTGAAGCTGAGCGACTGCGGAGTGGCTTTGTTCATGGCGTTAGTGCGGTCCACCGTCAACCTGCCTGCCGTCGAATCCGTCAGTTCCCAATGAGCGGGACGCGGACGCATGCCACCGCCGCCACGGTTCTGACCTCTGCCCTGCCCTTGGTTAGCCATGTCAATCACAGCAGGATTGCCAAGCAACTGCGCATAGAGGCCACCCTCATACGAATAGTTAATCTCTTCGGTCATCAGTCCATACAGCAAAGGACTCACCGTCTTTTCTGCCTTGTCGAGTTGGAGCGTCAACTTCGTCTGAGCCATTGCTCCCGTAGCGAACATACAGCCCAAAGCAAACAATAGGAATTTGTTTTTCATACCGTCTTCTTTTTTAATAGGTTTGGAATTCAATCAGTTAGTTTTTGCAAAAGTACATTTTTATTTCAATCCAACAAACAATTTTCCACAGTTATTTTTCTGCTATTGTTTCATTGACGCGTGTTTCATGGAATTCAGCCCGTAAGAAACAAAAAACCTGCCATCACCCCTTTCGAGCAATGACAGGATACGAACTGCTATCTTTATGAAGATTGCGTTATCTCACCTTATAGACCAGCATTCCCTTGCCCTTGAGCAAGAATGAATAGAGGTAGGCAATGTTGACGCCCTTCTCAGTGAGCGGTGCCAATGCCTCGGCTGCACGACCTGGCTCGTCGTCGAGTTCAATGACATTTACGTCGATGAGGTTGACGGTCATTCCTGCATCGGAGAGGATGAGGTATGCCTTTTCGGGATTGTCGCAGATGATGCGATAGATGGCGTTGTCGGCGGTGTCGGCAACGGTGGAAGCAATGATTTGGATGCCTCCACCCTTCAACAGGTTGAGCACACGGTAGATGGTGCCCGACTTGTCTTCGAGAAATATAGAGAGTTGCTTCATGAAATGATTTACGAATTTAAAGATTTACGGATTTACGAATTTAAAGATTTACGATTTACCGATTTTAGTTACGTGAACAATAACACACTACGTTGTACTTTGTTCTTTGTACAATGTACTTAGAACAGTTTTCTGAGGTCTTTCACGCGCACTGCCTTCTTCTCGTCGGAAACAGCGAGCGTTCCCTTAGGCACGAGCTTCACCTTTGGAGTGATGAGAATCTCGTCCTTGAGCTGACGGGTGATTTCGCGAGTGAGACTCTGAATGTGCTGATAATCGTCGGTGAATTCCTTCACTTCCACTTCCACGGTCATGAAATCTCCCTGTGGCTCGATGGTTTCGAGGGTGATGAGGAAGTCGGTGGAGAGTTCCTTGAAGTTCATCAGAATCTTCTCAATCTGGATTGGGAAGATGTTCACGCCCTTGAGGATAATCATATCGTCGGAGCGTCCACGCAGACGGTCGATACGGGCATGGGTACGTCCACAAGGACATTCGCCTGGGAGCAGACGGGTGAGGTCGCGGGTGCGATAGCGCAGCAACGGCATTGCCTCGCGGTTGATGGTGGTGATGACCAATTCACCGAATTCGCCTGGTTTGGCTGGCTGGAGGGTAACAGGGTCGATGATTTCGACGATGAAATAATCCTCCCAGATGTGGTTTCCGTTCTGTTCAGGACACTCGAAAGCTACTCCAGGACCCATCATCTCGGAAATGCCATAGGAGTTGTATGCCTTCACACCGAAATTTTCCTCAATGCGACGACGCTGTTCCTCGCTATGAGGTTCAGCACCGATGCAGAGCACACGCAGTTTTGTGTCCTTGCGAGGGTCGATACCTTGTTCACGCATCACGTCGTAAATACGACTTGCATAGGAAGGAATGGCATGCACAACGGTGGTGCCAAAGTCCTTGATGAACTTGATTTGGCGAAGGGTGTTTCCTGCTGCCGCTGGTACGGTGAGCATACCCACGCGCTCAGCTCCATACTGGAAACCGAGTCCAGCGGTGAACATGCCATAGCCTGCGGAATTCTGGAACACATCCTCAGGACGGCATCCCACCATCCACAGACAGCGAGCCACAGCATTTGCCCACTCATTGAGGTCTTTCTGTGTGTGCGTCACAACGGTTGGATTACCTGTCGTACCACTGGAGGAATGCAAACGGACGCATTCCTTGAGAGGCACAGCAGTGAGTCCCCAAGGGTAGTAATCACGTAGATCGTCTTTCGTGGTGAAAGGCAATTTCTGCAAGTCTTCGAGCGACTTGATATCTTCGGGCTGAATGCCCATTTCCTTGAATTTGTCCTGATAGAAGGGAGCCTTCGCGCACTGACGAACGGTTTTCTGCAAACGCTCCAACTGTAGCTTCCGCAGTTCCTCGCGTGGCATGGTCTCCAACTCAGGATTGAAATAATTTGAATAGGACATGGTTGTTATTTTTGTAAAAAACAAAATGAAGAATGAAGAATGGTCGCTACGCTCCAAATGAAGAATGTATTTTAGTTTATGTTTTTTTCATTCTTCATTCTTCATTTTTCATTCTTCATTTAATTTGTGGTTTTCTTGGAAAATCTGCATGCGCTCTTCGAGTTGTGCATACTGATGATCCTCAATGAAGGAAGTGCAGACACGCAAGCCTTCTTGATGAGAGCCCGTGGTAATCAGGCAGATGGCACTCACGCCATAATACATCAGTTCGCGAGCCAATTCTCCACTGGTCATGCCTGGATAGCCTATCGTGAAATAGAAACCATCGGCAATGGGTTGGTCGAGGTCGCGGTCGTAAACAACATAGAAGTTGTGGCGGCAGAAGATGTCTTTCAATTTACGTGCACGCTCTCCATACACCTTCACTTCATTTCGGAAATTGTACTCCTCATCGCAGGCTGCACGCATCATGGCTGCCATAGCGTATTGGGCTGAATGGCTGGTGCCTGAAGAAAGTGCATAAAGCATACGGGTGGAGAACACCAAACCGAACGGCAGACCTTCATAGCGAGCAGAGAGGTCGTCGTAGTGGCGATGGAAAAGTTTGTCACTAATGCAAGTGACTCCGATGCGCTCACCTGCATAGCTGAACGCCTTGGAACCACTGATGAGCAATATATAATTGTCCGTGTAGTGAGCCACCGTTGGCTGGAAAGGTGGCTGGAAAGGCTTACTGAAATCCTGACGGAAATCCATAGCGAAATAAGCCAGGTCTTCCATCACGATGGTGTCGTATTTTGTTGCCAAACTTCCGATGGTGCGCAGTTCCTCCTCGCTCAAACAAATCCATGCAGGATTGTTTGGATTGCTATAAAGGATGGCACAAATGTTTCCCTCAGAAAGATAGCTTTCGAGTTTCGGACCCAGTTTCTCACCACGGAAATCATACACATCGAAGGTCTTGTATTTCACACCTTGCACCTGCAACTGCATCTTCTGAACAGGGAAACCTGGGTCGATGAAGAGCACGGTGTCCTTCTTCTTGTCAGCCTGGGAGCAAGTGAGGAACGAAGCGAAGGTGCCTTGCATACTTCCGCTCACAGGCACACAACCCTCGGGCTGAATATCCACGTTGATGAATGCCTTCACAAAACGGGATGCTTGTTTCTTCAGTTCGGGATAGCCTTGGATGTCGGGATAACTGTGGGCTATTCCGTCCTGCAAGGCTTTTATCTGTGCATCCACTCCCACCTGAGCGGCAGGAAGTCCTGGAATACCCATTTCCATTTTGATAAACTCCACACCCGACTGCTTTTCAGCCATTGCCGCCACCTGCTTCACCTCACGGATGGTTGCTTTGGCAAAGTCCTGTATGCCGAGACTGTCGATTAATCCATCAACGATTTCTTTCTTGATTGGAGTGTTCATTAAATGATTTACCGATTTATAGATTGACGATTTACAGATTTGATTTACTTAGTTTAACGAAAACAAAACCTTCTTCTAACAAAAACATCCGGATGGCATCCCTCCCCCTCGGGGGAGCTGGAGGGGGGCTTTTCTATTTCTGCGCCTCTCTTCCCAAAGCCAATGCCTTGATATTCGCATCAACGATGGCGGTACCTTTTCTGCCGAATACGCGACGAATGGCATCTTCCAACTTATCGTATTCAATGCCTAAAGCCTTTTGGGCAGCACCCAAGAGAATCACATTCGCAGAACGAGGCACAGCGTTTTCCTTTGCCAACTGCTCGATGTCGATGACAATCACATTCTGAATCTTGTTCAAATCCTTCTTAATGACCTCGATGTCAGGATAATTGGAAATGTTGACAAATGGAGCGCTGGAAGTGATGATCCATCCGTTCTTGTTGAGATAAGGCAAATAGCGAAGCGCTTCCATGGGTTCCATGGAGATAATCACATCGGCACCACCCTTGGCAATGAGGTCGCTATTGATAGGCTTGTCGGAGATACGCAGATTACTCTGCACGTCGCCTCCTCGCTGACTCATTCCGTGCACCTCTGCCTGCTTGATATAGAGGTTCTCGTTCATGGCAGCCTCACCGATGATGGTTGCGATGGAAAGGATGCCTTGTCCTCCCACACCACACAAGATAATATCTGTTTTCATTGTTTTGCCTCCTTTTCTTTTTCAGCTTGTTCTTTAGCACGTTTTTCCTTCAAATGTCTCTGCAAGGTCTGCATGCACTCACGACGAGGAATAATCACACTCGTACCCTTGAAGTTAATCTCCTGACGGATCACGTTGGTAATCTCCTCCATATTCTTTGGAAGAGGCACCACCACATGCAAGTGTTCGTCACTGAGTCCCAAGCCACGGCAGATGGCCTCGAACTTATTGGTTCCAGCAGAATCCTGTCCACCCGTCATACCCGTTGTCAAGTTATCACTGATAATCACGGTGATATTGGCATTTTCGTTGATGGCATCCAAGAGTCCTGTCATACCGCTATGGGTGAAAGTAGAGTCACCGATGATGGCAACGGCAGGCCATTGTCCTGCATCGGCTGCACCCTTCGCCATCGTGATGCTCGCACCCATATCAACGCAGGAATGGATGGCACGATATGGAGGAAGGAAACCGAGCGTATAGCAACCTATATCGCCAAACACACGAGGATTCTCATATTCCTTCAACACTTCGTTCAAAGCGGCATACACGTCACGGTGTCCACAACCCATGCAGAGTGCTGGTGGACGAGGCACCACGTCCTCGCAAGGAGCAAAGCATTCATCGCTTTCAATGCCCAACGCCTTCTTCACGATATCTGGAGTCAATTCGCCAGTGCGAGGCAGTTCACCCGTGAGTTTTCCCTGAATCCTTGCATTGTCCTCCACACCTCGAATGATGTCTTCGATGAAAGGCTGACCTTCCTCCACAACGAGGATTTTCTCACAAGCAGCCATCAAATCCCTGACGAGTTTCTTAGGCAAAGGATATTGAGAGATTTTCAAGATAGGGAAAGGACATCCCTCGGGATAACACTCCATGACATAGTTGTATCCAATGCCACTGGCGATGATACCCAGCGACTTATCCTCTCCGTCGATGTATTTGTTATAAACGGAACGCACTGAGTCAGCCTCCAACTGTGCTTGTTGTGCAGTGACAATAACGTTGCGCTTGCGAGCGTTGGCTGGCAAAAGTACCCAACTGCTTGCCACAGCATTGTAGTTCAATTCATTCTCCTGACGAGGTTCAGTAGCCACCTGCACCACAGCACGGCTATGAGCCATACGAGTGGTGACGCGCATCAGCACAGGCAAGTGTTGCTGTTCCGAATACTCGAAAGCAACCGCCATCATATCGTAGGCCTCCTGCTGAGAACTTGGTTCAAAAGTAGGAATCATCGCAAACTTTCCATAGAAACGCGAGTCCTGCTCATCCTGCGAAGAGTGCATGGAAGGGTCGTCGGCAACAAGAACGATGACACCACCATTCACACCTGTCATACCAGAATTCACAAATGGGTCAGCACACACATTCAGTCCCACATGCTTCATGCACACCAAGGCACGTTTGCCCATGAACGACATACCCAGAGCAGCTTCCATCGCTGTCTTCTCGTTCGTACTCCAACGGCTATGAATGCCGCGTTCCTTCGCCAAGGCATTACCTTGGATAAATTCAGTAATCTCGGTGGAAGGAGTGCCAGGATAAGCATACACGCCCGACAAACCAGCGTGGATGGCTCCCAAGGCAATCGCCTCATCACCAAGCAAAAGTTTCTTTTCTGACATCTATAATATATTTTTTATATGTGATTTGACTTCGTCAAGTTTCAAGACCAAAGGTCGTTTCAAGTTTCAAGGCACTTCGTGCTGGTTTCAAGTTTGGCTACGCCGAGCTGAAGGTTCAGGTTTCAAGGTTCAAAAATCCTTTAAATCCTTAAAATCCCTGATTATTTTTCACTTTTCACTTCTCACTTTTCACTTTTCATTCTACTCCCCTCGCCTTTTCTCTCCCCTCTCAGGGGCGTTGGAGGGGTCCTGGGGTCGGGGGTGAGGCTTTTCTCCTCCCCTCGGGGAGGTTGGGAGGGGGCTTTGGTGCTTCCCTTTAATCTCGATCCTCCAGCACAGGGAATTTCTTTCTGAAAGCCATGAGTTTTTCCATGTCGATGACTGCCGAAACAGCACATTCCTTGTCCACTCCACAGCTTTCCATTTCCTCGCCGTAAGGATTGATGATGGCAGATGCACCGCAGTATTGACAGTGAGGGTCCTCCCCCACCCGGTTCACACCCGCCACATAGCATTGGTTCTCAATGGCACGAGCCTTCAAGAGCGTGCTCCATGCCTTCACACGACTCGTTGGCCACGAAGCCACATAGAGAATCATGTCATAATCCTTGTGGTTTCTTGACCAAACGGGAAAACGTAAGTCATAGCACACCTCCAGCAAGATGCGCACAGCCTTCCATTCCACCACCACACGCTCCTGCCCTGCAGTGAACTGCAAATGCTCCTTGCCGTACGTGAAGAGATGATGCTTGTCGTAAGCAGTCACCTCCCCATCGGGTTTCACGAAATAGAAACGATTGTAAAACCTGCCATCCTCTTCCGTTGCCACGCTCCCAGCCAAGGCAGCATCGAGCTCTCGAGCCTTCTTCTTCATCCATAGGAGCGAAGCACAGTCGTTTTCTGCGATGCCCTCAGGCTGAATCGCAAAACCCGTCGAAAACATCTCAGGCAGCACATAGAGGTCGGCTCGAGCCATACTGTCGAGCCAAACATCCAAGTGCTGCCGATTCCGCTCAGGCTGAGCCCAAGCTATGTCCGACTGAAGAATCGCAATTTTCACGAATTCGTTTCCCTATATATAATAAGGTGCATAATTCTAAAACGAAAAAGCACCTCGTTTTATTGCATCTTTAATGCATCATTGATAACATTCGAAGATTCTGTCCACGTGTCTCTGAGGCAATTTAGGAGTGATCCAGCTCACAAGCGCCACAACCACGAATCCGCCCACCATGGCAATGGCACCGCAGTTGATTGGCGAAATAGGATTGCCCAGAAGCATGTTCGCAACGGTGATGCCCACGCCCCAGATGAAGCATGCCCAAACACCCGCCTTTGTCACACCCTTCCAGTAGAGACCCAGCATGAATGGAGCCAAGAAAGCACCAGCCAAAGCACCCCACGAAATACCCATCAGCTGAGCGATGAACGTAGGAGGGTAGCTGAGCGATGAACGTAGGAGGGTTCAAGGCTATCATCAACGAAATGACAATGAAGAACACAATCAGCACGCGCATCACAATCACCTTGCGCTTCTCCACCTTTTGCGACACCTCGTCATCGATTTCACCACTGTTCACCTCCCCTTCCAACGACTTCTTGTCTCTGTAAATCAAGTCGAGCGTCATCGTACTACTCGAAGTGAGCACCAGCGAAGCCAAGGTGGACATCGATGCAGAAAGCACCAAGAGCACCACCAGCGCGATGAGAATATCAGGCAAGGACGAAAGCATACTTGGCACGATGGAGTCGAAATCGAGTCGTCCATTTGGCAGCGTTGGAGGCATACCGAAAAGACGTCCGAAACCACCCAAGAAATAACAGCCACCAGCCACGACGAAAGCAAAAATCGTGGAAATGATGGTTCCACGCTTGATGGCGCTCTCGTCCGTGATGGAATAGAACTTACCCACCATCTGAGGCAATCCCCAAGTACCCAAACTCGTCAAGACCACCACACCCAGCAAGTTCCAAGGGTCAGGACCCCAGATGTCAGCCAACTGACCGTTCACGGCAGGGTTGTCATCAGCAGGAATGGCAGCCATCTGTTCCAAGGCAGAAGCCAGTCCACCCTTCTGAGCCAGTACAGCCGCAATGATAGTCACGATACCAAAGAGCATGATCACACCCTGAATGAAGTCGTTCATCGCCGTAGCACGATAACCACCCAGTATCACATAAAGGGCAGTGAGGAACGCCATCAGAATCACACAGTATTCGTAAGGAATGCCGAAGCCCATCTCAAACAAGGTGGAGATACCCTTATACACACCCGCCGTGTAAGGAATCAGGAAGACGAAGGCGATGATGGAAGCCACCACACGCAGATTCTGAGAACGGAAACGAGTGCCAAAGAAGTCAGGCATGGTGCGCGACTCAATATGCTGCGTCATCAACTTCGTGCGGCGACCCAGCACCAACCAAGCCAAAAGCGAACCAATCACGGCATTGCCCACACCAATCCAAGTGGAAGACATACCGTATTTCCAACCAAACTGACCTGCATAACCCACAAACACCACAGCCGAGAAATAGCTCGTACCGTATGCAAAAGCTGAGAGCCAAGGCCCTACAGAACGTCCACCCAACACAAATCCATCCACGCTATTGGCTTGCTTGCGCGACAACACGCCCACGCCCACCAACACAACAAGAAATATAACTGTTAATAATATCTTGACAAACATAATATAATAAATTAAAAATGAACAATGAAAAATTAAAAATGAAAGCATTAGCGTTAGCTTTAGCTACCATTTTGATGCCTTCCCTCCCCCTCGGGGGAGCTGGAGAGGGGCCTTTTTAAAACGCCACCTGCACCTGTGCTTGGAGCGTTCCGTAATTCTCTTGCTTTTCAGCGATGGAATAAGTGTATTGCAGTTGCAGACGGCAGGACTTATAGAACCAGTGCTGCAAGCCAGCAGTCAAGTTCGTCTGCTTGTAATCCAT
>OMTC01000240.1:0-1157 GCA_900313845.1 uncultured Prevotellaceae bacterium | reverse complement strand
CAGACAGGCACACTGGCGGTACCGTAAGCACCAAAACTGTTCACGTCGCCATCCTTGCCACCCAGCACCTCAGCACGCACCGTAGCAGCACGGTTCTTCCAATAGTCCACACCTTGCACGTGGCTCTTCCATTCGGCACCTGCCGACCAGCGGTTACGAGTGTAGTTCTCGCCCACCTGAATATTTGGGTTATAGACCGAAGAAGAAACGGCGTTGCCCTTACCCAACTGTCCAGACACCACCACGCGCCAATTCTCCACAGGACGGAAATCCAGACGTCCAATCACATCCTTCTGGTTGTTTCTATCCTTGCGGTTGATGCCCTGACCGTTCATCAGTGCCAGCTCATAATAGAGATGGTTCTTGAAGAGGAAACCATAAAGCTCGATACCCAAGTCACGACCATAGTTCACACCATAAAGCGGGTCGGAGCCACAGCCCGACAAGAACGTCACACCCTGGGAGCAGACATTGACCAGTTCCAATTTCGTTGGCGAAAGTGGATTCTCCAACGTATAACTATTCTTGAACTGACCCACGCGCACCGTCATGGCACGGTTGTTCGTCAGACGGTAATCGGTGTAAAACTCCTGAACCACACTCGAGAAATCGTACATGAACAAGAAGGACCAGCGATCCGTGATTTGAGCCTTCGCCCAAAGCAGGGTGCGCTTCAAGTCGATGAAGTTAGTGTAGTTCCCATCTTGGTGCTGCCAAGTGTAACCAGCTTGAGCATAACCATTCAAAGTAATTCTTTCCGAAAGGTTCTTCAACCAATCAGGTTGGTCGGATTTTGATTTTTGTCCCTGTGCCCAAGCGGCAGTCGCCCCTGCGAAACACGCACAGAACAAGAAAGAGTAAATTTTTTTCATTTGCTTAAAACATTTTCAAATTGTGTTATTGATTTCTTGTACTACGATTTCGCTTGCAAATTTACAATAAATATTTCATTTCCCTGACATTATAACAGAAAAAAAGCTCCTTTCGCTTGCAAACAAGAAGGAGCATGGAAATAAGTGACACTTTTACCCTTTGCTTGCGTTTCAAAAACAAGAGAAAATACCAGTTTGGGACAAGAAAACTGTCTAAATATAGATTTTCGTCAGTTTCTTTAGGGAATTATCAGAAGTTCATTTGTGGATTGACTGAACCGATCC
>OMTC01000144.1 GCA_900313845.1 uncultured Prevotellaceae bacterium | reverse complement strand
AATTCTGTGAATTTGTGATGGATATGCAAAGCAGGAGAATAATCTCCATTCAATGCCAAACGTACCATACGGCTAAATTCCTTAGGAAGCGCATTTCCAATCACACTAATCACACCCACTGCTCCCAATGTAATGAGAGGGAAAGTGATTCCATCGTCTCCGGATATCACATCAAAGTTTTCAGGTTTGTTCTTAATAATATCGTCAATCTGAGTGAAATTACCACTCGCCTCTTTAATAGCAACAATATTCTCACAATCACGAGCCAATCGAAGAGTTGTGTGTGCCGTCATATTCACTCCAACACGTCCTGGCACATTATAAAGAACGACAGGAAGTGGTGTTGCCTCAGCGATAGTCTTAAAATGCTGATAAAGACCTTCTTGTGAAGGTTTGTTATAGTAAGGACAAACAGAAAGTACACCGTCAACACCCGAAAAATCCTCAGTTTTCAGTGCATGCACCACAGCCGAAGTGTTGTTTCCTCCGCATCCCATCAAAATAGGAATTCTACCAGCGACTTTTTCTACAACAATATCCTTGATTTTCTGCTTCTCTTCAACTGTCAGACAAGGTGTTTCACCCGTAGTTGCCAAAATACACAGGAAATCCACTCCGTTGGAAATTTGATAGTCCAGAAGTCGTCGAAGTGCTGTGTAGTCCACTTCTCCTGTTTTTGTGAATGGTGTGATGAGGGCTACACCTAATCCCTTAAATTTGTTGTGAGCCATTGCTACTTATTGAGTTGAAAATATTTTCGATGCAAAGTTAAGATATTTACATCGAAATACAAAACACGCGACACTGAAAATGTGTTTAAGTGCTGTTTTTCATCTTTTTACATCATTTTATTTTGTGTTCAAACGAAAAATTACTACCTTTGCAGTCCAAACGCGCTCTCGACGAGACATGCCATGAGAAAAGGTTGTTCAGGAAGAGGAAATCATCGAAATATTAATAATTATATTAAGGTGTGGCGTTGAGAAAGAATAATTCAGAACTAATAAATACAAAAATCAAAGAACAATGACTAAGGCAGAAATCGTTAACGAAATCGCCCAGCAGACAGGCATCGACAAGCAAACTATCATGAGGACTGTAGAAGCTTTCATGGTTACAGTGAAGGACGCTCTTGCAAATGATGAAGAAGTATTCCTTCGTGGTTTTGGTAGCTTCATCATCAAGAAGAGAGCTCAGAAAACAGGGCGTGACATCAGCAAGAACACAAGTATCATCATCCCAGAACATAATATTCCTGCATTCAAGCCTGCAAAAGTATTCATCGAGCAGTTGCAGAAATAAAGATTCAGTATAGTATTTCAGATAAAACTCAATTATAAACAATTAATTTTCAAGGACTATGCCAAACGGTAAGAAAAAGAAAAGACACAAGATTTCTACTCACAAGCGTAAGAAGAGACTGAGAAAGAATCGTCACAAGAGCAAGTAGTAGAAAGCCTTGATGGCTCAAGCAAATTGAAAGTAGAAGATTGAAAGGAAAGATGTCTCTGAACTTTCTTCTTCTACTTTCTTATTTAAAAAACAAATACAAAGAAATGACCAGCGAACTTATTATCGACGCGCAACCGAAAGAGGTGACGATTGCGTTGATGGAAGACCAGCGACTGGTAGAATTCCAACGCGAGGATCAAGACTCGAAGTTTTCGGTTGGCAACATCTATGCTGCACGTGTGAAGAAAATCATGCCAGCACTGAATGCTTGCTTTGTCGAAGTAGGACATGAACGCGAGGCATTTCTTCATTACCAAGATTTAGGCGCACAATTCCTTTCGCTCGAGAAGTACACAAAGCAAGTCATAAGCGACAGAAAGCGACTTGCTCAGATGGACAAGATGAAGCGACAAGCCGACCTTCCCAAAAGTGGTGAGATTCAATCCATCCTGGAAGTAGGACAAGAGATTCTGGTGCAAATCACCAAGGAACCTATTTCCACCAAGGGACCACGACTCACAGCGGAAATCAGTTTTCCAGGAAGGTATCTCGTGTTGATACCTTTCGAAGACAAGGTCTCGGTATCAAGCAAAATCAAATCAAGCGAAGAACGCGCAAGGCTCAAACAACTCATCCAGAGTATCAAGCCAAAGAATTTCGGTGTTATCGTACGCACCGTGGCAGAGGGCAAACGTGTGGCAGAACTCGACAAAGAGATGGAGATTCTGCTTCAGAACTGGAAAGACTGCATTGTCAACTTGCAACAGGCAACCGACCTCCCTACCCTCGCTCATGAAGAAACAGGAAGAGCCGTGTCACTTTTGCGTGACCTCTTCAACCCATCGTACGAGAGCATCCATGTCAACAACCCACAAGTGTTCCGAGAGGTGAAGAAATATGTTTCTCTCATTGCTCCAGAACGCGAAAGTATCGTCAAGCTCTACAAGGGATCAACGCCAATCTTCGACAACTTCAATGTCACCAAGCAAATCAAGTCGGGATTTGGCAAGACAGTAAGTTACAAAAAAGGGGCATACCTCATCATCGAACACACAGAAGCACTCCATGTGGTGGATGTCAACTCAGGCAACCGTAACAGAGGAGTCGAAGGCCAGGAAGCCAATGCGTTCGAAGTCAATATGGGTGCCGCTGAAGAACTTGCCCGTCAATTACGTTTGCGCGATATGGGTGGAATCATCGTTGTGGATTTCATCGACATGGATTCTGCCGAACATAGGCAAAAACTCTATGAGCGAATGACCGAACTGATGCGAAACGACCGTGCCAAGCACAACATCCTTCCGCTTTCCAAATTCGGTTTGATGCAAATCACACGCCAACGTGTACGTCCTGCTATGGATGTCCATGTTGAAGAAGTTTGCCCCACTTGCATGGGCAAAGGAACAATCAAGTCTTCATTCCTCTTTACCGACACTCTCGAAGGAAAGATAGACTATGTTATGAACAATCTTGGTCAGAAGAAAATTCGTCTTTATGTTCATCCTTACGTTGCTGCTTACATTTTCCAGGGTATCGTATCCCTCTATCGAAAGTGGCAACTCAAGTATGGTTTCGGACTCAAAGTCATTCCAAGTCAGGAACTGGGTTTCTTACAATATCGTTTCCTTGACAAGGACGATAATGAAATCAACATGACAGAGGAAATTGAAACGAAATGACCTATTTGTCAAAGCAATCTAACACAACACTAACACCTTGAAAAAAGGGCTTGCATTGAATTTTGGATGCAAGCCCTTTTTTGTATGTGTAAAACAGCAATACTGGAAAGCAAATGCACATTAACTCATGCACTATTGTGAATTGATTGGAATGTTACTGTGGATGTACTCTTACGTTATAGGGGACGTACTCTTACGCTATAGGGGACGCACTATTACGTTATAGGGGATTGACGACAACGATATAGGGGATTAACTCAAGCTAATCCCCTATGTTTTAGTGGTGAATCCCCAATAAAAAGAAAATGATGAAGTTATCGCACTCTTAATAAATCACCAACGGTTGGATCATAGTCATCATCCTTATAATTCATACGATAGAGAGCTGCAAGACGAATTCCATATTTCTGAGCAATGGAATACATCGTTTCACCCGTAGCAATCTTGTGCCAACGTCCCTTCATATCATTGGGACCTTTTGTTGCTTTCTTTTCCAAATACACAAAATCGCCCTTTCTGATAGGCACTTCCACAATAGCTTCATTCAGTTTCAAAATCTTCGAAACCGACATGTGCATTTCATTTGCAACGGATTGCCAAGTGTCTCCCTCCTTTGCGATGATACAAGAAATACCATTATTGCTGGTGATGGCATGATAAGTGAATTTTACATCCTCATACTTAGGAACCTTTGGCACGTTTGGATCTTCATCAAAATCACTCAGATTATAAAGTTCAATCAATCTTATCAACTTATCCGCATAATTGGGATTTGTGGCATATCCACAAGCCTTCAATCCACGAGCCCAACCCTTATAATCCAATGTACTCAAACGGTATAAGCGCTGGTAGCGTTCCTTATGAAGAAACTTGGAATGGTCCTCGTAACTATCTTTCACTGAGTTATATACGCGAAAATATTCATCCACTTTGTCATCCGTATGCTTAGTGACAGGACCTCTCCAATCACTTCCGCGCTTAATGCCAAAATGGTTATTGCTTCGCTGAGCCAACTCACCATTACCAGCACCACTCTCCAAGATAGCCTGTGCCAAAGTAATACTTGCAGGAACACCATATTTCCGCATTTGTTCCACAGCAATACCTTTGTATTGGTTGATGTAACGCTCGTATGCGGAATTTCGACTCTGAGCCGAAACATTCGACACAGAAAGCGTTAAAAGTACGAGCAAAAGAAGTAAATTTTTCATGTTTTAAGATGTCTTGTTTTATGTGTGTGTAGTGTTATTTATGTTTTTGTTATCAACGTTACAAGAAAGAACTATCAAACGACACAGGAAGCAAATCCTTTGCAGAACCAATGAAATAGATGCCTTCTGTTCCATATAGCATAATTTGCATCTTTTGGTTGTAGCGAGTTTCCGTTTCTACAAGAACTTGACGGCATGCACCACAAGGAGCAATAGGCCTTTCCGTGAATTGTCCCTTCGTATCCCGAGCCACCACACAAAGCATCATCACCTTCTGCTCAGGATATTTGCTATTTGCATAGAAGATGGTCGTACGCTCGGCACATATTCCTGAAGGGTATGCCGAATTCTCCTGATTAGAGCCACTCACAATTGTGCCATCTTCCAACAAAGCAGCGGCACCCACCGAAAAATTCGAATATGGAGCATAACTGCGAAAAGTGGCAGCCTTAGCTTCCACGAGTAGTGCCTTTTCCTGCTCTGTCAATTCATCTTCCTGCTTCATTGTCACAGGAATATTGATATTCAGTTCTTTCATGGTGATATTTTTTCCTTCTAATATATCTGTTCCTTCAGCGTCTTAATCGCATCCGATTCAATATACTCATCATACTGCATCAACTTGTCGATAGAACCCTTAGGACCCAACTCAATGATGCGGTTTGCCACAGTTTGGATAAATTCGTGGTCGTGGCTCGCAAAGAGGATATTACCTTTAAACAGCTTTAAGTTGTTGTTGAAAGCTTGAATAGATTCCAAATCAAGGTGGTTGGTTGGTGTGTCAAGAATCAAGCAGTTTGCATTCTTCAACTGCATTCGAGCAATCATACAACGCATTTTCTCACCTCCCGAAAGCACATTCACCTTCTTCAGCACTTCCTCTCCCGAGAAAAGCATACGTCCCAAGTAACCCTTGAAGAATACATCATTGCCCTCGCCAAACTGTGAAAGCCATTCAATCAGGTTCTTATCCGACTTGAAGAATTCTGTATTATCGAGAGGAAGATATGCTGTCGTGATGGTAACACCCCACTTGTAAGTTCCAGCCTGAGGCTCACGATTACCATTGATAATCTCGAAGAGAGCCGTCATGGCACGAGGGTTATGGCTCAGGAAAACTACTTTTTCTCCTTTCTCCACTGTAAACGAAAGGTTTTGGAAAAGCACTGTTCCATCGTCTTCCACTGCTGTCAGTCCTTCTACCTCGAGAATCTGATTGCCTGGTTCACGTTCCATCTGGAATATGATACCAGGGTACTTACGTGTGGAAGGAGTAATTTCCTCGATATTGAGTTTCTCGAGCATCTTCTTACGACTCGTCGTCTGCTTGCTCTTGGCTGCATTTGCG
>OMTC01000105.1 GCA_900313845.1 uncultured Prevotellaceae bacterium | reverse complement strand
CACAAACCAAAAGATATCAATTAGTTGACGTTGATAACCAACATTATACAAGAAAGGCACCCCGCGGGGTGCCTTTTTACTTAATTGTCACACAACAAATAAATGTTGCAGCTACTTTCAAACTCAAAACACTAAAGTATTAATAAAAGAGAGTATTCAAAGAATCTCATTTTCAATACTTTACTCTTTCTTTATCCGAGGTAGCTCTTCAGCAATTTACTTCGACTATTGTTGCGAAGACGACGAATAGCCTTTTCCTTAATTTGGCGTACACGCTCGCGAGTGAGTCCGTAAGTGTCACCGATTTCCTCAAGTGTCTTTTCCTGTCCACCGATACCGAAGAACATCTTAATGATCATCTTCTCGCGGTCAGAAAGCGTGTCGAGGGCACGGTCAATTTCTTTGGAGAGTGACTCGCTGACGAGGGTGCGGTCAGCCATAGGACTGTCGTCATTTACCAGCACATCCAGAAGTGAATTGTCTTCACCATCAACGAACGGAGCATCCACACTGATGTGGCGACCCTGTACTTTGAGCGTGTCGGCAATCTTATCTACCGGAAGTCCCAGTTCATCCGCAATTTCGTCAGCAGAAGGACGGCGCTCGTTCTCCTGCTCAAATTTAGAAAGTGCCTTGCTGATTTTGTTGAGTGAGCCAACTTGATTAAGTGGCAGACGAACGATGCGTGATTGCTCTGCGAGTGCCTGAAGAATGGATTGACGAATCCACCAAACAGCATAACTAATAAATTTGAAACCGCGTGTTTCATCAAATTTCTCGGCTGCCTTGATAAGGCCCAGATTTCCCTCGTTGATGAGGTCGGGCAAAGAGAGGCCCTGATTCTGGTACTGTTTTGCTACAGAAACAACGAAACGAAGGTTTGCCTTTGTAAGTTTCTCGAGAGCTCTACGGTCTCCCTTGCGGATACGTCCAGCAAGTTCGACTTCTTCTTCCACCGTGATTAAGTCTTCACGTCCGATTTCCTGCAAATACTTATCGAGCGAAGCAGATTCTCGGTTCGTGATACTTTTTGTAATCTTTAATTGTCTCATTCTTTCAAAAATACACAATTTTAAGCGTACAAATTTACGAATAAATATCGAAATGTCCGCAAAGAAAACGGCTTATTTTTCAAAATATTGCACGAGCACAATGAAAGTTTGTCTTCAATATGGCTGTTACCAAAGATTTTCGTAACTTCGCCATGAAAATAAAATCGAAAATGCATTGATGTATTCATCCATTGCCCATGCTTTTTCGCAAATAATACCCACACCCAATGAAAAAACAAGAAACCTACGATAAACTGATTGCCTTCTTTGAGCAAAACATGCCAAATGTAGAGACCGAGTTGCAATACGAAAGTCCATTTCAGCTGCTCGTGGCAGTAATTCTTTCTGCTCAATGCACCGACAAGCGCGTCAACATCATCACTCCCCCACTCTTTCGAGACTTTCCCACAGCGGAAGTAATGGCAGAAACTACCCCCGAGGTGATGTATGAATACGTGAAAAGCGTAAGCTATCCCAACAACAAGGCAAAGCACCTCGTCGGGATGGCAAAGATGCTCATGAAAGACTTTGGTGGTGAAGTTCCTGATAATTTGGACGACCTCGTAAAACTGCCTGGCGTGGGTCGAAAAACAGCCAATGTAATTCAAGCAGTGGTTTATCAGAAAGCAGCTTTTGCCGTTGACACTCATATTTTCCGCGTGAGTCATCGTTTAGGACTCGTGACAGACAAAGACACGACCCCCTACGCTGTGGAGAAGGAACTAACCAAGCATTTTCCCGATGAAATCATCCCTAAAGCACACCATTGGTTACTGCTTCACGGACGCTACATTTGCCAAGCACGTGTTCCAAAATGTGAAAAATGTGGAATCAAGGAGCTTTGCAAATATTTCAAAAATCATTATCACCCAAAAAAAGATTAAACCACACATAGTTTTTGCGTTTTTTTGCTTAACTTTGCAAGGTTTTTAGCACACTGCTCATTAGACACAAAACTCTCAATATTCATTTTTTAATATCAAAAAAACATGGAAATCAAAGATTACAAGTTTGCTGGCAAGAAAGCAATCGTTCGCGTTGACTTCAACGTGCCACTCGATGAGAACGGAAACATTACTGACGATACTCGTATCCGCGGTGCCCTCCCTACTTTGAAGAAGATACTCGAAGATGGTGGCGCTCTCATCATCATGAGCCACATGGGTAAGCCAAAGGGCAAGGTGAATCCAAAGCTCTCCCTCAAGCAGATTGTTCCTGCTGTCAGCAAGGCTCTCGGCGTTGACGTTCAGTTTGCTCCTGATTGTGCAAAAGCTGCTGACCAAGCTGCTGCTCTCAAGCCAGGCGAAGTGCTGTTGCTCGAAAACCTCCGTTACTATCCTGAAGAGGAAGGCAAGCCAGTAGGTATCGACAAGGAAGACCCTGCTTACGACGCTGCTAAGAAGGCTATGAAGGAAAGCCAGAAGGAATTCGCAAAGACACTTGCTTCCTACGCTGACTGCTACGTGATGGATGCTTTCGGTACTGCTCACCGTCGTCACGCTTCTACTGCTGTTATCGCTGACTACTTCGATGCCGACAACAAGATGCTCGGTCTCCTCATGGAGAAGGAAGTGAACGCAGTTGATAACGTGCTCAGCAACATCAAGCGCCCATTCGTGGCTATCATGGGTGGTTCTAAGGTTTCTTCCAAGATTGGTATCATCGAGAACCTCCTTGGCAAGGTAGATAAGCTCATTCTCTGCGGTGGTATGACTTACACATTCGCTAAGGCTCACGGTGGCGAAATCGGTAACTCTATCGTTGAGCTCGACAAGCTCGATGTAGCTCTCGGTGTTGAGGAATTGGCTAAGAAGAACGGCGTAGAACTCGTTCTTGGCACAGACTCTGTGATTGCTGATTCTTTCTCTAACGATGCTCAGCAAAAGGTTTGTCCATCTAACGCAATTCCTGAAGGTTGGGAAGGACTCGATGCAGGTCCAGAGACTCGCAAGAAGTTCCAAGAAGCTATCAAGGGTGCAAAGACCATCCTCTGGAACGGTCCTGCAGGCGTATTCGAATTCGACAACTTCACAGCTGGTTCACGTGCTGTAGGTGAGGCTGTTGCTGAAGCTACTGCTGAAGGTGCTTTCTCCCTCGTAGGTGGTGGCGACTCTGTAGCTTGCGTTCACAAGTTTGGTCTTGAGGACAAGGTAAGCTACATCTCTACTGGTGGTGGTGCATTGCTCGAAGCTATCGAAGGCAAGATCCTTCCAGGCGTTGCTGCAATCAAGGGATAAAAACTCCATGTGAAGTGTGAAGAGTGAAGCGTTAAGCGAATACTCTTTCACCCTTTCACTATCAAATCAAGGGCAACTGGGTCTCACCCTCAATCGTGAGACATAGTTGTCCTTTTTTCAAATACTTTTTTGATGAGAAAACTGTTTTACATCTTCATTGCAATCGTGATAACTTCTTTTATCACGACTTCTTTTATTGCCTGTCAGAAGAAACAAAAAGTAGAGACTGAAGGAATCGACTCTACCGCCTTGCGAATAGCAGTGCTTCCCACAATGGATTGTTTGCCTTTCTATGTAGCAAAAGAATGTGGCATCTTTGATTCCTTAGGAGTAAAAGTCAATCTCATCACCTTCCAAGCTGCGATGGATGCCGACACTGCCTTCTGTAATCATGTCGTAGATGGTAATGTCACCGACCTCGTAAAGGCATGCACGTGGTTCAGCAAGAACGACAGCATCAAAATCATCTTTGCCAATGATTTGCAACTCTATCTCATCACTGCAAATCAAGCACGTATCCGCTCCGTAGAGAGCATCAAGGAGAAAATCATTGCTTTGACTCGTCACTCCTGTTTGGACTATGTAGCTGACCGCATCTTGGAATCCGTAAAACTTAGTTCACAAGAACTCAACAAACCACAAATCAACAACATCTCGCTCAGAGCGCAGATGACAATCCAGAACCAATACGATGGTGCTATCCTTCCTGAGCCTTATGCATCTGTAGTGGTTCAAAACGGAGGCTATTCCGTCACGAACACCCAAAAGCTCAAATCCGTAAATCCTTTGCTCACTCTTGCATTCCATAAGCAGGCCATCAAAGAGCACAAGCAAGAGATTGGTCTTATAGTCAAAGCATACAACTATGCAGTTGACTACATCAACAAGAATGCAAACAAGGATGCTCAGCGCTTCCTCAACTACATACCTACCCAAAACGAAATACCCGACTCCATCATCAACATTCCTCTATTTCAAAAAGCCATACTTCCAACTGACTCCATCATCACAACAGTGAAAACATGGGCTAAAGGACGTTCTCTCATTAAAAATGATTTTCCTAACGGAGCTTTGATTGATTCCAGCTTTATAAAACAATAAGTTTAGAGTTCAAGTTTTAGTGAAATTCTCTCATTTCACTTCACTAATTAATTCTTATTCCCAATATATGAAACCCACTTTCCGCACCAACAATCTCATAGAAATGTTCAATTCATTGCAACCGCTTGTGGAACAATCCCACAGTTATGAATTGAAAGAAGAACTACAACAGGCTCAGCAAACATACGAAACGATGCTGCGCTATATGGTGCGAGGAGTGGACGATCCAAATTCCTCCAACATCTATTCTCAATTGAAACAGAAAGCATACTCCATTTCCGACCGTGCAAACCGTCTGATTCGTTTGGAGAAGATGTCCAGTGACCGTTATTCCATCACACAAAAACTGTTGAAAGAGGAATCCTTAGATACTATCCTTATGGCATTGGAGACTCAGGATTCTGCCATCCATCGTTTGGAAAAGGAAACGGAACGCGAGAGCATCAAGGAACATGAATTGGCTGAATTGAGAAATAGCCGCGAGGCAACGCTCAGGTCTATGTTTGAGAACGTCTGGACCAGCGGACTTTGGAGAAAAAGCAACTACGAATCTGCAACTGCCATCATCAATTCCGACAGCATTGCCATTCCAGGCAAGGCATTACTTATCAGTGCCGTTACGTTGGCTCTCTTGGAGATGTTCGACCAACGCAAAATGATGCTGCTTTTCGACGCTTACCTCTCTACGGAACTTGAACTGAGTCAGCGTGCCTTAGTCGGCATCGTTCTCTGTATGCGATTCTACGATGAACGTCTTTCTCAATTCCCTGAAATTGGTTCTCGTTTTTCCCTCTATACCGAAGACCCTAAGTTCGTTCAGGACTTTTTCCGCATTCTCATGCAGTTGCAATACAGCAAGATGACAGACACCATCGACTCTAAAATGCGCAACGACATCATCCCGTCTCTCTTGCAAAGCGGAAAATTCAAGCAGACTCAATATGGCATTCAGGAAATCGACGACTACATGACAAAGAATGGAGAGAATCCTGAATGGCATCACAATAAGAACGACGAGAAGGCACAAGAAAAAATTCAAGAGATGGCTGAATTGCAGATGGATGGTGCAGATGTCTATATGAGTTCTTTCGTTCACATGAAGAACTACCCTTTCTTCCAGCAAATCTTCCACTGGTTCATGCCTTTCGACGTCGAAAATCCACTCGTTGCTTCAAGCATGAAGAAGATTTCAGGAGGAAGCAGTTTCCTTTCTTCTTTAATCTACATTGCACCATTCTGTCATAGCGACCGCTACTCGCTCTGCTTCATGATGGAATCCATCGGTTCCATGGGCCAGGACCTGATGATGAAAAACCTCTCCAACGAGATGTCGGGTGAGGAAATGGACGAACACATGAAAGAACTCAAACAAAGAAAGGTGAAAGCAAAGGAAGTGAGTCGCAACTACATCTTCGACCTCTACCGTTTCTTCCATATCTATCCTTACCGTCCTCAGTTCTACAATCCGTTCAAAAAGGAAGAACCATCCTTCTCTCTCAACACTTCCGCCTTCAAGTCTCTCCTAAAATACGAAGATGAAGTGATTGCTTTGGCTGAATTCTTCATGCGCAAAGGACTCTATGAGGAGGCACTCAGCATGTTCAAGAACCTGGAACCTAAAGAACGTGAAGAATATGCTGACATTTGGCAAAAGATGGGATTCTGTGAACAAAAAATGCAGAACATGCCTGATGCGTTCAATGATTACAAAATAGCCTACAATCTGAATCCGAATTCGGATTGGACACTCAAACATCTCGCCAATGCAGCTTTCTTAATAGAGAATTACGAGGAGGCAGAAATCTACTACGACACTTTGCTCGATAACGATGCCGACAATCTCAAATTGATTGCCCGCAAAGTGGGTTGTCTCATGAAAATGCATCAGTACGAGTCTGCTGTTCCTCTCCTTTACAAGACCAGCTACTTGGACGAGACATCCATCGAGGCAAAAAACAATCTGGCATTCTGCCAACTGATGTTAGGCAATACCGAAAAAGCAAAAGATGTCTATCAAACGGTTCTTGAACAAAACCCTCAAAGCAACGAAGCCCTTTTCAATTTGGCAAACGTTCATTTCGTTTCTGGCAATCTTACAGAAGCTTATTATCTTTATCGTCAAGCATACCAAATTCTTTCTCAAAAAGGAGAAACAAAGTCCCTGAAAAAACAATTTG
>OMTC01000368.1 GCA_900313845.1 uncultured Prevotellaceae bacterium | reverse complement strand
TTGGGTTTTCTCTTCTGTGAGGAAATCAAAGCAGTCAGGATTTTGAACCCAATTCTTGATGTCCTTTGGAATTGAAATGCTTTGTTTAGCATGTTTCTGTTTTTTCAATTTTCCTTTACATGCTATGTTTTCATCATCTTCGGATTTCTGCAAAGCAGCAAGGAAGAAGCCTTCTCCCTTGGTGTGGTGAGGAAAAAAATGATAGCAAGGAAAACTCTCTCCTTTCAACAGGTTGCCCGTTATTCCCCAATCAGCATCAGGTTCACAATCCAATACCCTTGCTTGCATTTTGTCTTGAATCCATTTCACGTTTAATTCATCCTCTAGTGTGTTGTAGGTGCAAGTAGAATAGATGAGAATACCATTCGGTTTGAGACATGGCCAAATTTGCTGAATGATATTGCGCTGCCGTTTCCAGCAGGTTTCTACATTTTGTGGACTCCATTCAGAGATGCTTTGCTGGTCCTTTCGAAACATACCTTCTCCCGAGCAAGGAACATCACAAATAATGAGGTCGAACACAGCTCCAACTGATTGAAAATCTTCCGCATAGTTATTGGTTACGATGATATTCGGATTTCCCCATTTCATGAGGTTCTCTGCCAAGATGTTAGCACGTTGTTTTACCACTTCATTGGCTATGAGTAGAGAATCCTTGGGAAGTTCGGAAAGAGTCAGCGTGGATTTACCTCCTGGAGCCGCACAAAGGTCGAGAGCCACGATAGGGTGGGAGCATGTTTCTTTGGAAAGGTATTTCCTCATGACATGAGAGAGGAACATCGACGAAGCTTCCTGAACATAATAGGTGCCAGCATGAAAAAGAGGATCGAAAGTGAACGAAGGCCGTTCCTTCAAATACACACCAGTTGGACACCAAGGCACAGTTTCTCCTTCCGCTACTCCTTGCTTATCTGTGTTGATTCTCACGGAAACGGGTGGAGTGGTGGTAAGTGCGGCTTGGAATCGTTTTGATTCTTCTTTTCCTAAAAGATGGTCGATTTGTTCAAGAAAGGCTTCGTGCAAATGGTCCATTTTTCATTCTTGAGATTTTTGTGTGCAAAAATAAGGAAATATTACGTAATGATTAGTTTTTTTCCTCGAAAAGTTTAGTAATGAAAGATAAATTGTTATCTTTGCAAAAAATTGATTCGATTTATAGGTTTGAGAAAATGCTTTCAGCCGATATTGATACATATTAAAAACTACTAACTAATTAAAAATGGGACAAATTGCATTAGATGCATTGGATCAGCAAATCCTTCAGATGATTGCTGATAATGCGCGAGTACCTTTCCTCGAAGTGGCAAGGGCGTGTAATGTTTCGGGTGCCGCTATTCATCAGCGCATTGCGAAACTGACAAAGATGGGTGTGATTAAGGGTACTCACTATCAGTTCGACCCTGAGAAAATGGGCTACGAGACTTGTGCTTACATAGGTCTCTTCCTGAAAGATCCAGGTTCGTTTGATAATGTTGTAGCCGAGCTTGAAAAGATTCCTCAAGTGGTTGAGTGTCACTACACTACGGGTGGATATGACATGTTTATTAAGATTTATGCGAAAAACAATCATGACCTGTTGGCAATTATACATGATAAACTTCAACCATTAGGCTTGAGCCGTTCCGAAACGATTATTTCCTTCCATGAAGCCATTAACCGTCAGGTTCCTATTCCTACTGCGTCAAAGAAAGAAGAACCATTTGATTTGTAATAGGGGGTATGGTTGTCAAGCTGTTTGAGTAAAGATGAAGAGTGGGAAGAACAGAGTGTAATGACTCTTTCTTCCCACTTACTTTATTTTCATTTTACAAGGCTCTTCGTGCAAGTTTGGCTACACCGAGCTAAACGTTCAGGACGCAAGCGCCGTTTCAAGTTTCATTCTACTCCCCTCGCCCTTTGGAGAGGGGTTGGGGGTGAGGCCTTTCACTTCCTTTGTTTTAACAATGGAAAAAGGCTTATACTTCCACTTGAATTACGCTGCCGTATGGGGGAACGTTGCTGAACGCATTTTCCAATTCCACTTTTCCTGCTATGACGAGTGCCAAGGCAAGAATTCCTCCGTGGCAAAAGGCTGCAATGCGTTTGAACCCTAATGATTTCGCATCCTGTATGAAGTCTTGCACTCGTTGATATTGGTCCATCACGCATTCCCCTCCAGGAGTATGTTCCGTGAGGTAGTTGTTGCTCCAAACAAGAAAACGTGGGTCGCTTTGATACAACTGGTCGTAGTTCTTCATTTCCCATTCACCGAAATCCAATTCCATGAGTCGGGCATCTTTTTCAGCATGAGGAAATCCACAGAAAGATGCTAACTTCACGGCACGGGTGAGTGGAGAGGTATATACTTTGTCAAAGGTAACACCTTCGATTGTTTTCCATGTGATGGATGCCTCTTGTTCGAAGGTATCCGATAATTGTACATCTGTTTTTCCGTAGCAAGTCCCTTTCGGAACAGCAACACTTGTATGGCGTATGAAATAGATTTCCATGTTAGAATAATCTATGCTTCTATGAAATGATTTTCGACTATTTCTGCAAAGATAATTCATTTTTGTCTGATTGCAAGTTGTTTTTTCATTTTATTCATGCATCTCGAATGAAAAAAAAT
>OMTC01000422.1 GCA_900313845.1 uncultured Prevotellaceae bacterium | reverse complement strand
AAAATTGAAGCCCGCGAAAAGGATTTAGCGGAAATGTATCAGGAATGGGATGACTGGTACTTCAGGGAACAACGTTTCACTCTCTGCGAAAACACCGAAGAGGGACTTCTCTATCATACGATGTCGGGTGAATATCCCGCGTTGGACAAGCCGGACCGTAAAGTTATCAACAATATGATGCGTTATTTGGATGCTTGGAAAGATGGAGAGGATGTGCTTTATCAAGCTGAACGTCAGGACACTGTGGATGCAGGTAACTATCGCCTCACTTGCATTGCTCGTGCCAGCGAGGAAAGTGAATTCGTTTGCATCTATGCCATTGCGGGAACCGACACGCTAAGGGCGTTTGTTGAAGCAGTAGGCAACGAAGGTGGACAAATGTGGGAGGATGCCAAGAAAAGCAAGGCAGCTGGCAAGGCAACGCAATACGAAAAGAATGTGTTGGAAGGAAATGATGGTAAGGGCTATGGTTGGAGTGTTGTTACTATTCCAAACATCAAGGTGGGTAAAGATGGCATTGTGCGCTACGGTATTTCCACCGACCCTCAATTCACAGGACAGCCTACCCATTGCCATTGGTTCTCTGCTACTGACTTCAAACTGGAACGTATGTAGCAAAATACATCAATAGCTTCTACGAAGATTAGTTAATAATGACAAGGTGCGCACATACTGCCATTCGTCGAGATGACGAGTGGCAGTTTCTGTTGATACGTGTCAATAAATTTGTAGGAGAAGATAAAAATATGCAAGTTTTATGCTTGAGAATCAGAAAAAAGCCTTAAATTTGCAACGTGTTTTTCATAGTATTAGATTTAAGGTTAACAAGATTGGGCTGAAGCGTCAGCCCTTTTTTATGTCTATACGTGAAGATACGCTCCGCTTAAATGAAGAATGAAGAATGTAGAATGAAGAATAATAATTACAAAACTAAAATACATTCTTTATTCTACATTCTTTATTCTACATTCTTCATTCTACATTCTTCATTTCTTCACTCTCCACACTCCGCGCTTCATGTCGATTTGCCATGAGTCGTAGTAGTTGAGCACCATCTTGCCGTCCTCCCATTCGATGGGAAGCATGATGATTTTCGATTGTGGAAGATTTGGGTCCATCCAGCGGTCGCCCACATAAACATAGATGGTGCCTTCGGTTCCTTCCACCTTCAGGATGGACGATGCCTGTGTATCGTAGGCAATGCGGTCGCCAATGTTTTCCAATGGGCTCCATCCTTCCTTGATATTCTTCGAGGTAGCGAGTTTTGCTTGATTAGGGTCCCAACCCGTGCAAGCCGACGAAATCATGTAGTAGGTGTCGCCGATGTGTGCAATGGCTGGAGCCTCACGACGCTGTCCTTTGCAAAGCACAGTTTTTTCCACGGCATTGTGGTAGTCAGGAGAGAGTTGGAACAAGCCGAGGTTGGTGTTTTCGTCTGTAGTGGAAATGAAATAGGCTTCGCCATCGTTATCTACAAAGATATTGCAATCGCGAGATTTGGTGCCAAGCGGACGACCCGTCCATACGCAAGTGTAAGGACCTGCCACGTTATCGCTTTCAAAAACTCCTGCTTCGCTTGCACTGTAGTCTCGTGCTTCCCAATGACACCAAACCACAAATTTCTTTGTCTTTGCATTATACATGAGTTTTGGACGCTCAATCATGCGAGATTTGCCCAACTCTGGGTGTGTTTCATGGTTCTTAATGATTTTTCCTTCGAAGTGCCAATGCACGAAATCCTCTGTGGAATAGAGGTTTACGTCGGGATTCCACGAACGAGCACGGTCTTCGCCAATGAGATACCATTTATTCCCCACTTGGAGGAAGTTGCCACCATGCGCTTGAACGACTTTGCCATCGTCGTCTATCCATTCAATGCCATTCTGAATGGTGATGAATTAAGGCAATGAGGATGAAAGTGAGATGTTTCATAAAATAAAGAATTAAGATTGATGAATAAGCCCCCTTCAACTTCCCCGAGGGGAGGCTGGGAGGGGGCCTGTCTTTAATACAAAGGTTCTCCTCTGTAGAAGTTGAGGATTTTCTGACGGAAGATGTAAGTGTATTTCGCTTGAAGGAGATCTGCTTGCGCTTTCATGAAGCGAGTTTTCTGCTCCTCAAATTCAGTGCTGTTAGCCTTTCCGTTCTCATATTTCTTTTGCATCAAGTTGAAGGATGCACTCGCTGCTTCACTGGCTGTTTGTGAAGATTGGTATTGCTTATGTGCAGCAATTGCATTGTAGTAAGCTTGTTGCATTTCCTTGTAGAGTTGCTTGCGCACATTTTCGAGAGATAAGCGCTGATTTTCGGCAGCGATGCGTGCTTGACGAACTGAATTGCGTGTGCTGAAGCGGTTGAAGATTGGAATGGAAAGGTTGAGTCCGATGTATTGGCTGAAATTGTTCTTTAATTGCTTGCCAAAAGAATCTGAATTAAAACCTGATGTCTTATAGGAGTTAGAACCCAAACTCGCATTGAAACTCAAGGTAGGGTAGTATCCAGCCTTTGCAATGTTGATGTTCTTCTTTGCTGATTCGAGTCTATATTGCTCGGCAATGATGGAAGGACGAGTGGCATATTCAAAACCATCCGACGAAGGAATGGTGTTGAGCGCATGGAGTGCAGCACTTGCTTCAGCAGGTTTTTCCACAGAGAATCCTTCGGGAGTTTCCAATTCCAACAATTGCGAAAGCGTGAGAATGGCAAGGTCGTAGTTGTTATTGGCTTGAGTAAGAGTGAGTTCGTCGTTTGCCACCGAACTACGTGCTTCTGCAAGGTCGGCTTCGGATTTCTTGCCGTTGTCGCACAACAATTGGATGCGTCGCAATTGGTTTTTGCTGAGTTCGCACTGACGCTCTGCCACCTCCATCAACTCCTTCTGATAGAGGCATTCCAAATATTGGGAAGTGATTTGCAAACTGATGTCTTCGCGAGCTTTGTCGAGGTCGGCAAGAGCTGCTTGCAAATCTATCTTTCGAGCGGCAATGGTGTTAGGAATCTGTCCACCCGTGAGAAGTGGAACATCCGTACCCAGATTGAAACCTGTGGATTGTGTGCTACGATTGGTATAGGTGTTGTCGGCAGTAAGACCACGACCAAAACTGAAGCTCTGACTTGCCGAAGCATTCAGGCTTGGAAGTCGGGAGTTGCGTGCAGAATTGAGTTGCACTTCACTGTTTTCCACAGCTTTCTGTCGCTGCTTGATGGAGATGTTATGCTCCAACGCATACTCAATGCATTGCTTGAGGGACCATGACTGAGCCAAAAGCGTGTAGCATGAAGTGTGAAGCATGAAGAGAGATATGATGAGAAAGAGTCGTTTCATTGTCTTAAACTTTTTTAGTTTCAAGTTTCAGGACGCAAGCGCCGTTTCAAGTTTCAGGTGTGGCTACGCCGAGTATCAATCTTCTCCTCCCCTCGGGGAGGTTGGGAGGGGGCTTTGAGAGGCTGGGAGGGGGCCTGTCCTATTCTTTAATCACTTCAATTCCTCTCAACTTCTCACCTGCTTTCACACCGCTTTTCACTTGGATATTCACTCCGTTGCTCAAGCCTGTTACTACTTCTTTCTTCTCAAATTGCTGATGTCCCTTGGTGCTGTCGGTGAGTACATAGACGTATGTCTTTTCATTCTCAAAATTGAGAGTTGACTCAGGGATGGTGAGCACTTGAGTAACGCGATCCAGAATGATTTCGGCATTGGCGCTATAGCCCGAACGGATGTTCAGACCAGGAGGAATGGAGAGGGCAGCCTTGATCTCGAATTGGTTGGCTCCATTGGTTTCCACACCCTTCGGAGAAATGTATTCGAGTGTTGCCTTGAGTTTGGAATCAGGAATGGCACCAATACTGATATCGACTGGCATTCCTTCGGAGATTTGTCCCACCTCCGTCTCGTCGATGTTTCCCTTGAAAATCAATTTTGTCATATCGGCAACCGTTGCAATGGTCGTACCATCGTTGAACGAGTTACTGAGAATCACAGAATTACCCACTTTCACAGGAATGTCGAGGATGAT
>OMTC01000138.1 GCA_900313845.1 uncultured Prevotellaceae bacterium | reverse complement strand
AAGGGAATCAAAAAAGAAGTGTCAGCCATTGCCAACAAGGCACGCTTGGCTCCCAACCATCGGGCAACAGCCAATGCCACGAATCCATATTATGTGTTCAACATCGGGCAAAAGGAAGGCTATGTCATAGCCTCTGGCGATGATGCCACACCCGAGATTTTGGGCTATGTCTCTGAAGGCGAATTCGACTATCAGCAACTGCCCGAGAACATGAAATCGTGGCTTAAGAACTACGAAAACCAAATCATCGCCCTTCAGCAGAATCCTGCAAGTTCCTCGCTCCAGGGTCCACACAAGGCGGTTCGCACCCATCCTGCTATCAAGGAACTCCTCACCTGCAATTGGAATCAGGGTAGCCCTTACAACGATGCTTGTCCAAACTACTTCGGAAAGGGTCGTTCCGTCACAGGATGTGTCGCTACTGCTATGGCTCAGGTGATGTACTACCAACGTTCCAAATCCACAGACCGCACATTGGCAGCAATTCCTGGCTATACAGGCTATACCACCGACCCCGTTTTTGGAAATCTCCAAGTGGAGGGCATCCCTGTCGGCTCACCTATCGACTGGGCAAACATGCGTGATTCCTACAACGGGAGTGAAACCGCAGTGCAAAAGAAAGCCGTTGCCGACCTCATGCACTACTGTGGCGTGTCTGTGCAGATGGACTACACCAACTCTTCCTCCGGCGCTCAGTCCTACCGCGTGGCAGAAGCCCTCAAAGCATATTTCGGCTATGGCAATTCCGTTCGCTATGTCACCCAGAGTTCCTATAGCAACGAATCATGGGACGAGCTCTGCTACAACGAGCTTGCCAACGGTCGCCCATTCTACATCTCTGGAGCCAACGACGAAGTAGGACATGCTTTCGTATGCGATGGCTACGACGGAAACCGACTCTACCACATCAACTGGGGATGGGGAGGACAAAGCAACGGTTTCTTCCTCCTTTCGGGACTCAATCCAAGCCAACAGGGTATTGGAGGTTCTGAAGGTGGCTACAGCCAGGGTGTGGAAGCAGTCATAGGATTCGAGCCCGACAACTTCCAGGACATGTCTGTCCCATTCACCAACACGCTCATCAAGAAGCTCTGCATAGAGAATTGGGACACCAACGCCGATGGCGAACTCAGCTATGGCGAGGCAGGAGCCGTCACCACCCTTGGTACCGTATTCCAGAACCAAACGACAATCACTTCCTTCAGCGAGCTGCGTAACTTCACATCCCTCACCTCTATTGCCGACGATGCCTTCAACGGATGTAGCAAGCTCACCTCTCTCGTCATTCCTGAATCCGTCACCTCCATCGGAGCACGTGCATTCGCTGGCTGCTCCAAAATCACCAGCCTCGTTCTCCCTGCTGGCATCACCACCATCGGAGCCGAAGCCTTCTCTGGATGTCACTCACTCCAGGCACTCTCGCTCCCTGATGGCATCACCGCCATTGCTGATGGCACCTTCAAGGACTGTGCATCCATCACCTCCCTTTCTCTCCCTGAAGGCATCACCGCCATCGGTTCCGCTGCCTTCTCTGGCATGACGAAACTCACCTCCCTCTATGTTCCTGCCACCCGTCCTGATGCCATCACCCTCGGCACCAACGTCTTCAATGGCATCCCATTCGCCGATGCTATCCTCACGGTACTCCAAGGCGGAAAGGAACTCTTCTCGCAAGCCGAGCAGTGGAAACAGTTTGTCAATATCCGAGAGCGCCGCGTCAAACCCGAATTCAGTTTCTCACCACTCGCCATCGACCGCGAAGTCTATCTCTACAACATCGGCACGGGTAAGTTCCTCTCCAAGGGTGAGGCATGGGGTTCACAGGCAATAGTCAACGATGAGCCAATGAAATTCATCCTCAGGCAGGACAACACCTGCGGCAAGGACATCTACTACATCTATTCCGAAGAGACAGGACGTGCAGGCAAATACACTTTCCGCACTTCCACTGATGGAAATGTAGGCAGAGGTGTGAAGGCGGCATTTGTGGATGGCTACACATCCGACCAATCCCGATGGACCATCCTGAGCATTGGTAATAACCTCTATACCATCCAGCCTGAAGCCAACACCGCTGACTACACTGCTGGGCAGTACTGGGGCGTCGTACCAACCCACAAGAGCAACTTTGCCCAACCTACCTACGGTGTCTATTGGGACATCACCTACTCCGGCAACGAGCAGGCATGCCAGTGGGCATTCGTCGATTTCGAAAGCACCTATGCTGCTTACGCAGAGTCGTCCCAGCTGGAGCGACTCATCAACATAGCCGAGCAAAAGAACATCGATTGCACAGCTGAAAACGCCACTCTCTACAACATGAAGAGCTCCTACGATGACATCCTGCGTGCTGAGAAGCGACTGCGCCACAAACTCGGATTCATCCATTTCGAGAACAGCAAAATCCGCAATATCTGCGTCTCCAGCTTCGACCTCGACCTCGACGGTGAAGTATCTTTCCACGAGGGAACCATGGTCACCAACCTCGGTACTTTGTTCTACAACTCCAGCATCACCACCTTCCCTGAAATACAGTATTTCACCAACCTCACCACACTCTATGGCAACTCCTTCGAGGGTTCCACCCTCCAGTCCATCGAGCTTCCTGATGCCATCACTACACTCTACTACCGCATCTTCTACAATTGCAAAGCCCTCACCAGCATTTCGCTGCCTCAGTTTGTCAACTACATCGGTTCCGAAAGCTTTGCCTACTGCCCTTCGCTCCAAACCTTCAGCATCGCTGCCGACGACCCATCCCGCATCAGCTTATCCGAGGATGCCTTCAAAGGCGTAGATCTCTCCAAGCTTACGCTCTATGTGCCTTACGGCTCCAAGGAGCTTTATGCCAATGCCGACATTTGGAAACAGTTTGGCACCATCAAGGAAATGCGAGGCACCACCAAACCAGCCTTCTCAGCGCTTGAACCAAACACCAGTGTCTATCTCTACAATGTCAGCACGGGCCGCTACATGAATCAGGGAGAAGCATGGGGCACACAGGCTATCGCTGCCCAGAACGGACTCACCTATCAGGTGAAAGAGACAGGTCTTGCCGATGGCAAATACACCCTCGTTTCTGGAGGCAAGTACACCTTCCGCACCAACACCGACACCAAGGTGGGTGAAGGCGTCAGGGCTTGCTTCGTCGATGGCACCCTCAGCTCCAAGGCATACTGGAACATCGAACCAATCGAGGGCACCGTCTTCTACACCATCCAAACGCCAACCAACGACGATTTTTATGTAGAGGGCGAATACCTCGGTGTCCTCCCAGGACATCCTTCCGAGGTGGAATACAACTCCTACGGCGCATACTGGGACATCCCAATCGCCGACTACCCTCACTCCTGTCAGTGGGCATTCATCAAGCTCTCCGACATTCAGGCAGCCAAGTCCTTCGATGCACTCTGCAAGCAACTCAAACGCCTCCTCAAGACCGCCAACGAATCCGCAATAGAAGTCAGCGAGGAACAAGCCGTCTATGACAATTTCGATAGCACACGCGATGAAATCCAGACAGCCATCCATTCCATCAACGAAAAACTGGGCTATATCGAGTTCGAGAACGCCACCATCAAGACCCTCTGCACCAACCTTTGGGATGAGGATGCCGACGGTGAACTCTCCAAGGCAGAAGCAGCACAAGTCACCGACATCGGTGTCCACTTCAAGGGCAAGAAGATGAACAGCTTCAACGAGTTGCAATACTTCACCGCTCTCACCTCCATTCCTGAATATGCCTTCAACGGTTGCCAGTCGCTCACTTCCCTCTATATCCCTGCCAACGTCAGCAGCATTGGAAAGTCGGCATTCACCAGCGCTACGAACCTCAACTATGTAGCCATCCTGTCCGACCACCCAGAACAAATCGACGCCACGGGCTCCAACCTCCGAACCCGTGCCACCATCTTCGTGAAGGAAGCAGCCATCCCAGCCTTCCAGGCAGACGAGTTCTGGGGCAAATACACCAACGTGACAGCCTATACAGGACAGCCTGTCATCACCCTTGCCGACACCTGTCGCAACTATGGCTACACCCTCAACGTGCCATTCGAACTGACGGGCGCACCCGTAGCAGGCGAAATCAAGGTGAACGACCCAACCGAACTCGGCACACCAGTCGGAGTCTATGAACTGAGCATCGACAGCAGCAGCATCGAAACCGCAGGAGTAATCTACAAGAACGCCAAGCTCACCATCAATCCTGCCACTGTTACTGTCACGGCACGCTCCTATTCCCGCGCTGTGGGAGAGCCAAACCCAGAGTTCAAGGTATCTTACCGTGGATTCCGCAACCGAGAAAGTGCTGACGATGTGCTTACCCATCAACCAGTTATCACCTGCGAGGCAACAGAGGAAAGTCCTGATGGAGTTTACGACATCATTGTCAGTGGATGCGAGGCAGACAACTATGTATTCACCTATGTGAATGGCACACTGACCGTAGGAACAGGCGAGACCGCCATCACGCTCGTAGAGGCAGATGCCGACACGCCGCACGACATTTACAACCTGCAAGGCAATCGCATCGCCACCCTCACGCCTCGTGAGTTCCACACCCTCCCAGCTGGCATCTACATCAGCAAGGGCAAAAAACTCATCATCCGTTAATTCCACATCGTACAAAAACCATGCAAGAGCCCCTATTCCCACGAATAAGGGCTCTTCTTATGAATCCGTGCAAGGGTTACATGCACGAAGGAACTCATGATTTCCAAACCAACGGCAAAAACAATTTGGATGATTCTGTCAAAGCAAAATAGAGAGTGAAGCTCAGTCCAACACAAACACTGCGCCATCACAACGCAAACACTGCGCCGTCACGACGCAAACGCTGCACCGTCACAACGCAAACACTGCACCGTCACGACGCAAGCGCTGCACCGCTTTTAGGAAAGGCATTTCATTGCACAGACACGACACATGCTTTGTTTCGTTGGAATGCAGATGAAAAGAAAAATGAGATGTTTTAAGAATTTTTAACGGGTTTGGGTGATAAGTTCTTCTTGAATTCTGTATCTTTGCCACCGAACTTAGGGAAAAAGGGATTGATGAAAGCAAGTGGATGAGAAGGAAATCCTAAGTCCAAATAATAGTAGTACCGAATAATAACACGAATAAGTAGCAAATAATGTAACGATTAAAAAGAACTTGACACAGTTTTTTTATCATTACATAACGAAGTAAAGTAAACCCCTTTTTATTAACTTTTTAATTTATTTTTATCATGAAGAAGTTTTTTGGTTTCTTCGCTGTAGTAGCAGCATTGGTGCTTGCAGTTAGCTGCAAGGACGCACCTAAGACAGGTATTGAAAACGTTGACGAAGTAGTAGCAAACTTGACTGAACTCGTTCAGAAGGGTGACGCTTCTGCCATCCAGGCAAAGTTGGTGGAGGTGAAGGACTACATCGCTAAGCTCGCTGCAGAGAACTCTGAGGCAATTGCTCCTTACGTAGCAAAAATCAAGGAATTCATTGCAACTAACAAGGAAAAGCTGACAAGCGTATTGGGCGACAACGCCATTGCTAATGGTCTTGTTTCTGCTGTTGAGTCGCTGCCTGATGATGCCGCTGCCCTGAAGGAGGCTGCAACTAAGTTGGCTGACTTCGACGGTATCGTTGGTGGTGCACAGGACGCTGTAGAAAGGACGCTGCTGCCGCAAAGGTAGATGAAGCTAAGGATGCTGCTGCAAAGAAGATTGACGACGCTGCAGCTGCTGCAAAGAAAGGCTTAGGACTCTAATAGTCGCTTCGCTCCCTTCTTAAATGAAGAATGAAGAATGAAGAATGAAGAATGTATTTTACCACCATCCGGATGGCATTATTCTTCATTCTTCATTTTTAATTCTTCATTTTTAATTCTTCATTCTTCATTTACTTTCACGCATGCCGTAACGGCAAAGGTGACGAGGCAGAATGCCATGATGAGAAGGAAGAAGTGCTGATAGCCGATGCTTTTGGAAATGAATCCTGATACCATGCCAGGAATCATCACTCCACCGAGATACTGACCTGCGGTACAGATGGAGAAGACGGCTGTGGTGCGTTCGCCACGGGAGAATGTAACGAGATAAAGGGTGTAGGCAGCGAATCCGAGTCCGTAGCCTATCTGCTCGATACAAACGCATGTGCCAATGAGCCAGAGATTGTCGGTTGGGTAATAACTGAGATAGACATAAACGATGTCGGGAAGAGTGATGCAAAGCACGAGTGGCCAAAGGCATTTCTTCAGTCCCCACTTCGAAACAGCCCATCCACCAATGATGCCTCCAAGAAGGAGTCCGATGACTCCGAGGGTACCATAGATGAGTCCGAAATCCACATTGCTCATTTCCAATCCTCCCTCTGCACGGGTGCGGGTAAGGAAAAGAGGTACAATCTTGGTGAGGAGTCCTTCAGGCAAACGGAAGAGGAGGATGAAACAGAGTGCGGAAATGATATGGGGCTTGGTGATGAACACCTTGAGCGTTTCCACAAATTCATGCAACTGCTCCTTGATGTGGAAACGGTCGTGAACGGTGGTTTCCACCCGTGGGAGAATGAAGCCATGATAGGTGCCGAGTAATACCATGAGAATGCCGAGGATGACAAAGACGACGCTCCACGATGCTATGCTGGACTGGAAGGCTGAGCCAAAACAACCCTTCTGCAGATAGCCTGCCAAGAGTACGAGTCCTCCCTGCCCTATCACCATGCCGATGCGATAGAAGGTGTTTCGCACTCCCACATAAAGTTCCTGGTCTTTCTCTCGCAGTCCGATGATATAGAATCCATCTGCCGAGATGTCGTGCGTGGCACTGGCAAAGGCAATGACCATGAAGATAGCGAGGGTGGCTTGCAACCAGAAGGAGGTTTGCAGGGTGAAGGCAACGAGTGCCAGACAGATTCCCATGAGGAACTGCATGGTGACAATCCACCAACGCTTGGTTTTCAGATTGTCGATAATGGTACTCCAAATGGGTTTGATGACCCAAGGGAGACCGAGCCAGCCTGTATAGAGTGTGATTTCATCGTCTGCCAACTGCATTTCCTTGAACATGATGACGGAAATGAGCATCACCGCAGAGAACGGCAATGCTTCACCAAGATAGAGGGAAGGAACCCATGTGTAAGGTGCCCTGGCTCCAACCCCTTGTCCCTCTTGATTAGGGAGGGGATTTGCTACATCGAGGGATGATTCTTTTTCTTTTGTTTGTGCTATATTTTCAGATTTCATTTGATATGGAGGATATGTTTCTGAGTTAATAAGAGGAGCCACGAGATGATGGCGGTGGAAGCATCAAGGATGAAATAGAGGGTGTAGCCCAGATGCAAGGAGAGCCAACCTGAAGCGGCTATCGGCACGAGCATTTCTCCGATAATAAGCGGGAGATAGAAGAAATTGGTGGTGTTGCGATAACGGTCGCCCGAAAAGAATCGGACAAAGACGATACATGCATGAAGTCCGAAGCCGAAACAGAATTGAGCGGTGAAGGTGCAGATGCAGATGGCGAACATATTGCCTACTTGCGGGAACAACGCCAAGAGCATATAGGAGATGGGGGAAAGAGTAAGTACCACTGCCATGAGTGGAAAGAGTTGCGACATGCTACGATTCTTCTCCACTCGACGAGCAAGGAACGCTCCGAGGGTAAAGGCAATGACTCCGATGGTGCCTTGTGCAAAACCGATGTCCTGAAGGGAGCAGTTGAGTCCTCCTGATTCTTGTGGAGCCAAAAGGAAAAACACACGGGGACAGAACATGAGTGCCTGAGGCAACAGGAGGAAAAAGAGGAAAATCAATGCCCGGTTGGCATGGGGCTTTGCCTTGATTCGCTCCAAGGCATCCATTTCCTTCCGAAAGGTATGGGAGAATGATTCGTATCGGTACGACTTCAGACGAAGCGGAGAAGGCAGAAACAGGAGATTGAGACAGAAGAATATGAGGAATACACCTGCCAAAAGGTAATTCTCCATCGCCCAAGCACGATTGATGTCGCGCAGGAATATCTCCAAAAATCCCACGAATATAATCAGCACACCATAGGTGAGAACGGCGGATGCCTGAGTGGATATATGCTTGGTGGGGTTATAATAACGTTGTTCTCGTGCTGAGAGGATTCGTTCGTAATACATGCGTGCCACCAAGTTATGCCAAGAGCAAAGGATGGAAATGAGCAACATGCAGAAGAACAATCCCACGTTTCCAGCATGGAAGTCGTTGATATAGAATGCAGTACCTAAGAGCACAACGAAGATGAGTGCCTCGATGACATGAATCCACGTCTTGAAATTTCCCATCTGCTTCACCTTTAGGCGGACGAAGGATTTCAGCATCCAAGGTGTTAGTAGCAAGGCGGTGTAGATAGTGGCTCGCATTGCTCCTGCTCCAAACTGAATGAACATGAGCAAAGCCACAAAGGTAACCATCGCCGAAGGTATCTCCTCTGCTGCGAAGAGGAACGGAATCCAAAGGTATGGCGAAGAACCGGCAGACCCACCCCCTTTCCCCTCCCTGAGAGGGAGGGGAGTAGTAACTCTGCTATCCTTTTTATTAATTTGGGATTCCTTCATTAACTACTTTTGACTGCGAATTTATTAGTATTTTTTTAAACCACGAATTACACGAATTAAACGAATTTAGATTGTAATTATATCGAATGCTGAAGATTCGTATAATTTGTGAAATTCGTGGTTGATAATAATTTTCATCTTTATTTGGTCCACTTCTTCTCTATTTCCGTTCCTGGATAATAATGCTTGAGAATTTGGTCGTAGTGGTAGCCTTGGTCGCCCATGACAGCGGCACCTATCTGACAAAGACCTACACCATGTCCCCACCCTGCTCCGTGGATGATGAAACGGGATGGGATTTCGACATTGGAGTCTATCTCGTAGGAATCGGCATCGAACAGACGCTCCACCACAAAGGCAGAGGAGAAAAGATGAGTTTCAGACAATGCTCGACGGATTTCGAGTTCTTTGCCAATAGTGAAACTGCGCTCCGTTCCTTCGATGCGAAGGAGGCTGATACGTCCTGATTTGCCACGCTGAACGGGTATGAGATTGAGGATTTTACCAAACTCCATTTTCAATTTGCGGGAAATCAATTCGGAGAGTTCATCCTGCGTATATTCCACATTCCAACGATAGAAATCAGTGGTTTCTTGGTCGTAATGGTTAAGGATTTGCGAAATGATACGTTGGTTGCGGGTGTTACAAAAGGCTGATGGCGAAAGGAGAATCCATCGCTGTGCCTCATCCTCCGTCATGGCAGGCAGAAGGTTTTCATCTGTTTCATTCCCTTTGGCAGCGATGTCTTTTTTTGCCACCAAATAAGGTTTATGCACATCCTCCCAACAAGTTTCAAATTCCTCGGTGATACCTCCACAGCATTTGGAGAAACGAGCATCACAGATTTCACCTTCGTAGGTGAGTACCTGTCCGAAGGTTTCTGACACTGCCTGAGAGACTGTAGGACGGGATGCTCGGGTGATGCCTTGATAGCGCTGGCAATGGTCATCGGCACACACATCGAAGAGCGTGTGGTCCTCTCTATCGTACCAACGAATCAGTTGGTTGTCGGATTTCTTGAAGGAAAAGAACGAATCGGTGTTCTTCTCTTTTTCCAATTTCTTTCGCTTCTCCATCTGTGCCAAGAGCCAACTACGGGAAATGACAGCGTGTGCCTTGAGAAACTCAAGCGATGCGGTAGCACTCATCTCGGAACTAATCACACTGACCAGATATTCCTCCACAGGAAGCACATTGATGGCACACAACTTGCCTTCCACCACAATGAGGCGCAATGCCCCACGGAAGGTTTGCGTTTCCTTGCGCTCCCAATGGAAATTGATGCCGATAGTCACTTCAAACAAGGAGAATGAGGCATCTTCCTCGCGAGGCATGAAAGTGAGTTCCTGATAGAGCGAATCGTTCCAACAAATGCCTCCTTCCTGAAACTGCACAATCTGTTCACCATAAACGGTTTCCCCTTTTGCCTGGTACTTGCCGTTCAGATGAAATCTTATCTCTTGTGCATCAACTATTCCTACACTAACTTCGGGTTGATTCATTTCTAATTCTTTTATTTTCGTCTGCCAAGTTTGAGGCGCATAATCGTTTTCACTTCCTCGTCGGGCGACATACCCACTTCCTTCAGAATGGAAACCACCATATCGGCATTGAGCTTCTCGAAATCCTCCTTTCGAGGAGTGATAATCAATCCACCCATGTCGATGGCTCCAGGACTCACCACGATTTGCTCCTTACCCTGCTTGAAATAGCAATCAGGACGATGCTTGGCACGAGGCAAGATGACACTCACGATGCGTGGCTTGCCATCGAACTCGCTTTCCATGGTCCACGACAGAATATTCATCATCGGCTCGGTTTCACCCTCAGGGAGTGGCAGCGCATCGTAGATTTTCTGGAAAAGGAAATCATTGGTTTCTGGGGTACGTGTCACAATGATAAAGCCTGGCACCACATAGCCACGGAGGGAGAAAATGCCTGTGTCGTCGGCAGAAATATCCACTTTCATCCACTCGATGAAATCGTCGTCGCTCACAGGATAGATACGCGAACTATTGGCATAGTAGAGTTCTTCCCAATCGCGTTCCAAAGGAACAACACCACGAGAACCCGCTTGGAAATGGATGTGGTCGGGGGCAGAGGCTCCGCAACAAGGTCCATTGTAGAACACAAACAGGTGCTTGAAACCCTCTGTGATTCTCATCATTTCCAGATAGTGCTCACGAATGCACTGAGGGGTATGAAGACGGAG
>OMTC01000061.1 GCA_900313845.1 uncultured Prevotellaceae bacterium | reverse complement strand
CTCCACTTCTCCCTTTGCGTTGGTTTGCAGATTTGGATAGAAGAACGCTGTCTCGTTGAAGTTCTCACGGAGTGGAGCAGAATGACTGCTTTCCCCTGCCCCATTCATGCCCGAAGCAGGCAGCAGAGGGTTTTCAACAACGACTTCTTCGACTGCTGCACCTGTTAGCAAAGGACCACCTATGGTAAGATTTTCGTCAGATGCTTTTTCATACTTGACTACATCTCCGAAATCAGCACTTTGAGCACCGACCGCCATCTCTCTGAGCGGAGCAGAAGAAAGAACCATTCTTCTATTACGGAAATCACTGAATGAATACTCGTATGGGTTGAGACGGCTGAACGCACGGCTCATCTCCTTTTTGAATGACGTTTTAAAGTCGAGTGACATTCCACCCAAGTGTCCGCCAGAAGCGAAATTGCTCGATAAAAGTGGAAGTCTGCGATAGAATTGCAAACTAAATGGCCAGGACAGTTTTTCATACACATCGAGCGATGTATCATACATCGTTGCCATGAGCTGAGCAGGTACAGGCTTGCCCTGCTTGTCCACCACGCGCATGGTCCAAGTCTCTTGCTGACCTGGAGTCAGTTTATCGCGGAAAGTAGTCCAACTCAGTGCCAAATCCTTTTCAGGCAAAGCCAGTCTGATATGCTTCTCCATCTTGTGTTTCTTTCCATTTTTCACGTATGCCATCAGCACCGTCACTCCATCGCCATATTCTGGCTTGTAGTCGAGGTGCAACTTCTGCAATTCTGTGCCCTTCACCTCTATGCGCTTCAGTATCATCTTTTCGTTGCTGACAACATAGAGATAAGTCAAAGCATCCTCCTCTGCCAGGGCATACCAAATGTCAATACCTTCGTTTGGCGAGAACTCATCCTTCTCGCTCGTAATGAAGTCGTTTTTCAGACGCATCTTGCGACCTATTCCCTTCTCATCCCACCATATCAAATCTGCCTTATAACGAATCGTATTGTTTTTCGAATCTTTGGCGGTCAGCTTCAAGTCGTAGGAACCAAACGACAATTCCTTTAAGCGGTCGATTTCGATGTCCTTGCCTGCCTCGAATGTGCCACGTCGAACTTCTTTGCCATCCATGTCTTGCAGCACCCACTCACCCTGAGCAGGCACATCCACGCCCTGTGCGTTCTTGGCTCTCACCTTGCCTTTCGCCACCTTGGCTCCGCTGGCAGTCTTCTCCATCTCCACTTGCAGAGAGAATTCCTGCTTGCTGACTCTCACACTGATTTCACCCTCGTGGGTTTCGCCAGCCAAGTCAGTCACCTTGGCATTCAGATTATACATCAGAACTTCAGGCGTGCGCCAGAGCTTTTGTTCTTCATCTTCTTCCTCATCGTCGTCGTTCACCAACCTGTCACCGTCCAAATATACTTTCACGCGGAATTGTCCGTTCTCGTCGGTCTGCATTTCACCATCATCCACATATTCGAGATTATTATCCCATCGCCAATACCAGAAACTACGTATTCCAGATTCCACTTCCCATTCCACCTTGGCATCCTGAACAGGCACACCGCTATAGGTTTTCACTGTTCCTATCAGTTCGATGGAATCACCCACGGAGAAGCGTCCCTCAGGCTTTTCTATTTCGACGGTGAAGGTAGGACGCTTGTATTCCTCCACACGGAAAGAGTGGCTCGCTTCACCAAACGAAAGACTAAAGTGGCCATTCAACCTGTCCTTTGGCAAAACGAAATCAGTGCTGGCACAGCCGAAATCATCAGTTCTCACCATGGTTCTTCCCACTTCCTGCCAATTGGCATCACGAAGAACCACTTCCACTTGTTCGTTCTTCAAAGCCTGAGTCACATCACCATCTTGACGATAAACCAATCCCGACACATGGACTGTTTGTCCTGGGCGATAAATGGCACGGTCGGTGAAACACTGGTAAATGATGTTCTTTCGATTGCCTCTGTAATTATCAATATTGCCAAACATGTAATTTTGGCAAGTGTCTCCCTCACAACGAATCGCGATCACTTCTCTCACTTTGTTTCCAACGATAGCTTCTCCGTTCTTGTTGGTCAGGTATTCCTCCTTCATGCTTTTCCACTCTCGACCCACTCGTTCACTCCAAGTTCCTACCACTTTGCATCCTTCCACAGGCCTGCCCGAGAGCGCATCCACGACTACAGTCATTCGTTCACCCCAAGGCATAATGAAGCACATCGTCTTGATGCTCGAAAGATGCAGTTGAGTTTTATCACGCACACCTCCCGACTCCAGTGTTATCCAATGGAGTCCAGCCCCTTGCTTCATCTTCAGTTCTTCAGTCTGCAACTCCTCCGCCGTTCCTTCCACGTAAGGGAAATTCAGTGTCTTCCACACTTTGCCATCCACCTTCACCGTCACCGTCTTCACATTGCGGTGACGAATAAACACGCTGAATTCCTGGTTGGCATAGAGTTCATCAAACAAATTGTTGTCTTGTGTGATGCTCACCTCTGGCTTGAGTGCCTGAATTTCCATATTCTTGATGGTATTCGAAAGCTTGGAGTCGGGCCATTGCTTCAGCGCCCAGCGAGCGAGTTCCAATTGCTGAGTGTAGGTAAGCGGTTTCTTCGTGTTATTCACATTCCTCATGTATTCAACAAAGGCATCAGCACCCGTCTCCATGTTGAGGTTCTGCTCGTACATAGTCTTTAACTTCTGGACGAAGTCATCCTGGCTCATTCGCTTACTCTTGCTCTGCAACTCCGTCTGATACTTCCACGCCTTCATTTGCATCAAGTTGGCAGCATCAACCATGCCCTTATCCTTGTAAATCCTCGCTGCCCTCTCAAACGCTGCTACTTTTTCCTCTATGTTGGAATAGTTTCTACCATCCCAAAAGAGCAACACAAGCGAAAGCACATCATGCTGGTAGAGTCGGCTATCTACGCCCTTCGTGTAGAGCGATTCGTAGGCTTGGGCATTCACGCCAGCGAGCGCCTCCATATTTTCAATCGACTTGCGAGCATACTCATCCTTGCCTGTATCGAAACGCTTCCTATAGTCCTCATTATAGCGGGTAATGCTATACGGAATTTCCGAATAAACGGATGCCATCAACGCGTTTTTCAGTGCCTCTTCTGCCACATTTCCCGTAGGCATGGCTTCCAACTTGTCGATAGCAATAAAAGCGCTATCGGGCGAGATGTTGCATTGCGCCGTCATCAGCATCATTCCCGCCTTCATCAGTTGTCCAAAGTTCTTTTCTTTCTCCGCTTTGTCGTAAATCTCAAGAATGACCTTCTCCGCTGAACGTGGCTGGTCTTTCTTCTGATACTCCTCAATCTGTTTCCATAATTGTTCGTAGTTATCCATAGTCTTTTTCTTGTTGTTTTTTGCTGTTTGGGCATCCATGTTCATGGCAAGCAACATGGTGAAGAATACCAAACTTACAATTTTCAATGTTTTCATATTTTCAACATTATTTCGGGGTTCATGTTCGAATAACGACAAAGATAAGTCTAAATTTTGGAATTGATTTGCATTTTAACAAACTTTTCATTACTTTTGCACCTTTAAATATAGCATTCTTTGGAAACGCGAAAAATAAATATCATCTACACAACCGACGTGCACGGCAACTACTTCCCCTTCGACTTTCGCAGAAACCGATGGGGCAAAGGCAGTTTGCAACGCGTGCATGCTTTTGTGGCACAACAAGTGAAGCGTTTCTCAGGTTCCACGATTCTCATAGATGGCGGCGACATGTTGCAGGGAGAACCGGCATCCTATTACTTCAATTTCGAACATCCCAGCGAGCGTCATAAGGTGGCTGACATGTGCAACTTCATCGGCTACGATGTGGGAGTGATTGGAAACCACGACATCGAAACGGGACATGATATTTTCGACCTCTTCGTTCGCAATTGCAACTTTCCCATCCTCGGTGCCAATGCCATCAACCTCGAAACCGAACAACCATATTTTGAGCCTTACACCATGCTGTATCGCAGTGGTGTGAAGATTACTGTCATTGGCTTCATTACTCCTGCCATTCCTCACTGGGTACCCACCCGCATGTGGGAGGGAATGCGTTTCGAAGATATTCGGGAAAGTGCACAAAAATGGATTCCTTTCGTGAAGGAACAGGAAAATCCCGATTTCATCATCGGCTTGCTCCATTCGGGCATGGACGAAGGCATCGTCACTCCTGAATACCATGAGAATGCCGTGCGCGAAACGGTGTCGTCGGTGGATGGTTTCGACCTCGTTCTCTATGGACACGACCACCATTCCAATATGGAGGAAATCGAATCGCCATCAGGCAAAAGCGTGATGTGCGTCAATGCAGGAAGTTATGCTTATTCCGTAGCGGAAATCAAATTGAAATTCTCACTCGACGACGATGGTAAGGTGGTGAAACACGACATCGACCCTTCCATCAAATACATCGGCACTATCAACAATCTCCACGCTGCTGAATTCAAACGACACTTCAAGAAGGACTTCAAGGAGGTGAAAGACTATGCCTCCCGACTCGTAGGACGCTTCACGGCAGGTGTCAATATCTCCGATGCCTATTTCGGTCCATCGGCATATATCGACTTCATCCAATATCTCCTCCTACAAGCATCGGGAGCCGACATTAGTTTGATGGCACCGCTCTTCTTCAATGCCTCCATCGATGCAGGCGAAATCCATGTGAGCGACCTTTTCAATCTCTACCGATTCGAGGACTGCATCTACACGCTCTGTCTCACAGGAAAGGAAATCAAGAACTACCTCGAAATGAGCTATGCCAATTGGACGAACCAAATGCACTCCATCGACGACAACCTCTTGTTGCTCAGTCCAATGAAGAGCAATCCCGAACGCATGGGATTCACCAATTTCATCTTCAATTTCGACTCTGCCGCAGGCATCATCTACGAGGTGGATGTAACGCGTCCTCAAGGCGAGAAAATCACCATCAAACGGATGGCAGACGGACGCCCATTCAGTGCCGACGCTGAATACTTGGTGGCAATGACGGCATATCGTGCAAATGGCGGTGGTGAACTGCTCACGAAGGGTGCAGGACTTTCCAAAGAGGAAATCAAGAAGCGTATCATCGAGTATTCCGAGCACGACATCCGCCATTACATTATGGAATATATCCAGCAACATCACGACGTGGAACCTCATCCCCTCCACCACTGGCGCTTCGTGCCTGAGGAATGGGTGAAAGCCGCCGAACAGCGCGACCGTCAACTCCTTTTCAACAAGCCATCCGACAACGACAACAGCTCCATCCAGCTCGACTAAATAAAAAAGAGGCCCCCTCCCATCCTCCCCGAGGGGAGGAGAATACCATCCGGATGGCTTCCCTCCCCCTCGGGGGAGCAAGTGGGGGACTTTGAAACTTCATTTACCAATGATAACAATTCTCGGACCAACAGCCTGCGGTAAGACCAGCTTTGCTGCCCATCTCGCAGCCAAACTCGACGCTGAAATCATCAGTGCCGACAGCCGTCAGGTGTATCGCGGTATGGACTTGGGTACAGGCAAGGATTTGGAAGATTACTGCATAGATGGCAAGCAAATTCCTTACCATCTCATCGACATCGCTGAGCCTGGAGAAAAGTACAACGTATATCAGTTTCAGCGCGATTTCCTCAATGCTTATCGCGACATCACCCAACGCAAAAAGATGCCCATCCTCTGCGGAGGAACAGGACTCTATTTGGAAAGCGTCATCAGAAACTACCGCATGTCGGAGGTACCACAGAATCCCGAACTGCGCAAGCAACTGGAAGATAAGTCTCTGCCAGAACTGACCGCGATACTTTGCCAATACAAGAAGCTCCACAATACGACCGATGTAGATACTGCCAAGCGTGCCATCCGTGCCATCGAAATCGAGGAATTCTATCGTACCCATCCCGATAGCCAACTGGGCACGGAACTCGTTCCTTCGGCTCGGCAAACGCTTTCCGAAATCCAGCAGCACAACCTCATCATCGGACTCAGTATCGATCGTGATTTGAGGCGAGAGCGTATTTCAGCACGACTGAAACAACGTCTCGACAATGGTATGCTGGACGAAATTCGCCACCTCCTGTCACTTGGAGTAAAACCAGAGGATTTGATATATTATGGTTTGGAATACAAATACTTAACACTTCACGTGATAGGTCAACTATCCTACGAAGAGATGTTCCGCCAACTCGAAATTGTCATCCACCAATTCGCCAAGCGACAAATGACATGGTTCCGTGGCATGGAGCGACGAGGCATCCACATCCATTGGATTGATTCGCAACTACCCATGGAAGAGAAAATCAACCGCGTCATCTCTCTCATTCCTCACTAATCTCCACTTTGGAGAATAACGTTTAAAGTTTAAAGTTTAACGAAGTTTATACGTGAAGCGTGAAGAACAACGGAAATATCGGAAATTTTTAAGATTTTTCGGATGAAAAAAACTTTTTTTCTGTTTTTCCGTTCTTTTCCGTTTTTTCCGTTGTTCCTTATAAATCCTTTTAATCCCTGATTAGCTACGACGAGCTGAAGGTTCACTTTTCATTTTTCACTTTTCACTTTTAATCCATGATCTGGTTCGTTTTTCTTGGAAACAATCTCTTGCTAAAGAAGCAAGGTTCAGCATATTCAGTACCACAATCCGACACTGCTCCAACCTCCACTTGTGAATGGACTACCATTCAGGAACTCCCAGAGCTCGACGGCATTCCCTGCAAAGCCTATTCGCTCAGCACACCTCCCAAGGAGGGACTTGCTGAAGGACTTGTCACCGTAGATTTGCGCCAATCCTACTACCTCCTACCCCGTTCTCATTACTTGATGGCAGCCAAGGCATCCGAACTGCTCTATTGGGATTTCAGCACCAAGTACTGTGGTATTTGCGGAGCACCCATGAAGCGACACACCACCATTTCAAAGCGTTGCACAAATTGCGGGAAGGAAGTGTGGCCACAAGTAGCTCCAGCCATCATTGTTCGTATTCGCAAAGCAGCTACGAAAGATGCTGAAGGACACATCGTTGAGCCAGAGAAGATTCTCCTTGTTCATGCTCGAAACTTCCGTCATTCGGAGCGCATGGGACTCGTGGCAGGATTCTTGGAAACAGGAGAGACGCTGGAGGAATGCGTGATTCGCGAAGTGCATGAAGAAGTGCAGTTAGAAATCACCAATCTCAAGTATTTCGGTTCTCAGCCTTGGCCCTATCCCTGTGGCATTATGATTGGTTTCACAGCCGACTATGTGAGTGGCAGCATCCATTTGCAGGATGAAGAACTCTCACGAGGTGCATGGTTCGCTCGCGACCAGATGCCAGAGATACCCGACAAGATGTCCATCGCACGACAACTCATCGACAACTGGCTCAACTCATAACTGTCTTCTTTCTGATGTAGTGAGGATGAAAAATGCTTGAAAGGACAAAAAAATTGCTAAAAATAATACAATGATAAAACTTTTGCTTATATTTGCAAGTTGAAAAGTGACATACGCTCACTTGGAGTGAATCAAAAACAAGCAAAAACAAATAGCAAATCAATGACTAAAAACTTGAGCCATGATGAAAAAAACTAATGTATTTCTTCTTTCCCTGGCAATTCTGATGAGCGGAACTGCCACGAGTTGCCACGACAGCACAAGCTATATGGGCACCATTGCTGGTGCACAATTGGGAAGCACCCTCGGCGGCGCCATAGGATGGCTGGGCGGAAGCGGAAGAGGTAGATCAAACGGTTCTGCTCTTGGTACAATCGTTGGCACAGTGGGTGGTGCTGCTATCGGCGCTGCCATAGCAAACAATTCAGCGAAAAAACACACCGAATACATGGGAAGCGATGCCAACCAGTATGCTTTCGGTTCGGATGAATGGAAGCGGGAAAGCAGCCGCGTGTATGGTCAGAACGACGTGAAAAGCTCTCGTGATGGCTATGCTTCGAATAGCAAGCTCTACATCAGCAATCTTTCTTTCCAAGATGAGAACGGCGATGGTAAATTGAACAAGGAAGAAACCATCATCGTGTCTTTCACTGTACAAAACATGGAAGACAAGAAAATGGAAGTTGAATTATTCCTCCTCGAGCCAAACTATTATAGGGATTTGGAAATTTCACAACCTAAAACCGTTACCATTGCTCCTAAGGAGATGGTTCGCTACAAGGCTAAGGTGTACTGCAAACATAATCTGAAAGGAAAGACGCTGAACCTCCAGGCACATGTTCGCAGTCAGGAAATTGGCGATCTGTATGAGGTTCTCAATGTGAGATGCGATAAGT